>CAYPYQ010000070.1:0-6129 GCA_964414735.1 uncultured Hydromonas sp. | reverse complement strand
GGTCGCGCCATTTTTTTGAGGTGGTGGGGGGGCGGTTTTTGGGTCAAAATAGGGGGGGTAGTTGTCAATTTGTTGGTAACTTTGTTGGTAACTTTCGTGGTGTTTGAGATGAACCCCTTATAAACAGTGGTTTTTATGCCAATATTCAGGGCTTCTCCTGGCACCAATTTCATGACCAGAGACACCACTGGTTAGCAAACAAACCCCGATAAACTTTAGGTTTTCGGGGTTTTTTATTGTTTCTAAAAAGTTTTTATAAAAAAATAAAAAGAACGACCGTTCTTTTATTGCCAATTTGGGTGATTATGGTAAGATGCTGAACTATTCGTCAATTGTGGAGCAATGTCGTATCAGTTGGATGGATCGGCAAGACTTTGCAGTGTGATCATGAGGGTGTATCACACGGTACTGATTTTTTAGGAGAACTATATGGATGCAAACATCGAACGCGATGTAATGGAATATGATGTCTTGGTCGTGGGCGGTGGTCCGGCGGGTTTGGCGGCGGCGATTCGTCTGAAGCAGTTGAATGCCGATATCAATGTGTGCTTGATCGACAAAGGTTCGGAGCTGGGCGCGCATATTTTGTCCGGTGCGGTGATGGATCCGATCGCGATGAACGAATTGTTTCCAAACTGGAAAGAGTTGGGCGCTCCGTTGAATGTACCGGTGACTGCGGATGAATTTTTGTTTTTGTCTGAATCTGGCTCAAAATCCACACCGCTGTGGTTGCTGCCGAAGTGTTTTCACAACGATGGCGCGTATATTGTCAGTTTGGCGAATGTGGTTCGCTGGATGGGTGAGCAGGCCGAGGCTGCTGGTGTGGAGATTTACCCGGGTTTCGCCGCTGCGGACGTGCTGTATGATGAAAATGGCGCGGTGAAAGGCGTGGTGACCGGTGATATGGGTATTGGCAAGGACGGCGAACCGACCGCGCAGTACCAGCCTGGTATGGAGTTGCATGCGAAATACACCGTATTTGCCGAAGGCGCGCGTGGTCATCTGGGCAAACGTTTGATGAGCAAGTTCAATCTGAACGAGGGCAAGGATCCGCAATCTTACGGTATCGGCATCAAAGAAGTCTGGCAAGTTCCAGCCGAGCAGCATAAAGAAGGTTTGGTCGTGCACGCGGCGGGTTGGCCATTGGAGTCCGATACCTACGGTGGTGCGTTCATGTACCACATGGACAACAATGAAATTTCCATCGGCCAGATCGTTGGCTTGGATTATGCCAATCCGTATCTGTCCCCGTTTGAAGAATTCCAACGATTCAAAACCCATCCGGCGATTGCGAAATACCTCAAAGGCGGTAAACGCATCAGCTACGGCGCGCGCGCGATCACAGCGGGCGGGATCTTGTCTTTGCCAAAACTGTATTTCAAAGGCGGCGTATTGGTCGGCTGTGATGCGGGCTTCTTGAACGCGTCACGTATCAAAGGCTCGCATGCTGCGATTAAAACCGGTATGTTGGCCGCAGAAGCGATTGCACCCGCTTTGGCCGAAGGTCGTGAGCTCGACGAACTGCCGACGTATGAAGAAGCGTTTGAAAAATCGTGGTTGAAAGAAGAACTCTGGCGCGCACGCAACTTCAAACAATGGTTTAAAAAAGGTCGCACCATGGGTACTTTGATGACCGGTATCGAGCAAAAACTGCTCGGCGGCAATATCCCGTGGACGATTCACCGTACCAAGGCCGATCATGAATGCCTGTTGCCAGCGGCGCAATGCGCACCGATCGTGTATCCGAAGCCGGACAATGAGTTGACCTTTGATCGTCTGTCGTCGGTGTTTCTGTCCAGCACCAACCACGAGGAGAATCAACCGGCGCATTTGACGCTGAAAGATCCGAGCGTACCGGTCAATGTGAACTGGAAAATCTATGCGGGCCCTGAAGCGCGCTACTGTCCGGCGGGTGTGTATGAGTTCGTCGAAGATGTGAGCAATCCGGAAGGACAGCGTTTGCAAATCAACGCACAAAACTGCGTACACTGCAAAACCTGTGACATTAAAGATCCGACACAAAACATCGTGTGGGTCACACCGGAAGGCTCGGGCGGTCCGAACTACGGTAATATGTAATTGGCTCGGTTGGGAAAAATTAAAAGCGGCGCATCTGAAGATGTGCCGTTTTTTATGTGGATTGCCAAGCAATATCGGTACAATGGATTGCACATCAAAATAAAGGAGGGGGGCGCTATGCTGGAATTACAACGCATCCACCACGCGGCGATTATTTGCTCGGACTACGCGGTGTCCAAGCGATTTTATACTGAGGTTTTGGGCTTGCGTGTATTGGCCGAGCATTACCGTGCCGAGCGGGATTCGTATAAATTGGATTTGGTTTTGCCTGATGGCGGACAGGTTGAGTTGTTTTCATTCCCTGCGCCGCCTGTGCGCCCATCGTATCCCGAGGCGTGTGGATTGCGGCATTTGGCTTTTGCCGTGGCGGATGTAGAGCGGTGTAAAGCTCAGTTGGAGCGTGCAGGGGTAGCAGTGGAGGCGGTGCGTGTGGATGAGTACACCGGACGGCGTTTTGTATTTTTCGCCGATCCGGATGGTTTACCGCTGGAGTTGTACGAATATTGATCTTAGGGTTGGGGCTTTACACGGGGTGCTCTGTGTCGGGAGGGTATAGCGGGTCTTGGGTGATATGTCGAAGCAGTTCGTCAAAACTGTGGATTTCAATCAAGCCTGCAGCACGTAAGGCCTCGTTTTTAGGTTCAATAGTAAATCCTTGCCGAACCAATTTTAATAGGCATAGGTCGTTGAGGTTGTCGCCGACGGCGAAGGTATTGCCCTCTTGTTTGAGCTTGGGCTCTTGCTCAAAAATGTAATGCAGTACGTTGCTTTTGCACTGAGGATGTTCTTTGCACCCATCGTCGTGGGAGAACGCGTGATTGATGGAAATTTGCCCTTGGCAAATACCGTTTTCAAACATTAACGTATGGGCCAAGGCGAAATCGGCAAAAATTCGACGACGAATAATCTCTGTGGCAACAAAGTAGCTGTCACTGACAACGCCGACTTTGTAGCCGCGACGACGCAATTCATTGACCGCCTGAATGATGCCGTCACGCAATGGAATGTTGCGTGCAACTTGCTCAAACTGCGACCGGTGTATAAAGCGAAACAGTTCGGCGATGTCTTGGCTGCGTGTGGCGGAATCTACGATTTGAGAGTCCAAAAGAGTGAGTAATTTTTCGTAGTTGCCCGTGTTTTTAGCCAGCTCGACCACAAAACGTTCGTTGGTAATCGTACCGTCCATATCCAGTAATATGAGCTTGGAGCATCCCTGAAGTTTTTCCAATACGCGATCAATATGCGTTTGGTTTTGTCGTTCCAGCTCAAAAATAGACATGATCTGGTCAACGCTCAAGCGTCCGACCTGTTTGGCTCGATCTAAAATAACTCGGCTGACTTCTTGAGCCATGGCGCTCAGGCTGTGGAGCGATTGGCTATCGTGTTCCAAGCCGCCAATATCAACCTGAGTCAGTTGTGCACCCGCGAGATCCGCATCAATGAGCAGACCAATGTCGACGCCATAACCGTCTTCAAAATGCATTTGCTGCAACAGGGATTTTCTTGCGGCGATAATGCCGCCTAAGGGCTGTGAAAACTCACTGAGCTCAGGGAAAAACAGTTTGAGCATGGGTTTTGCAGTCAGTTCAGTGACTCGACCGCCGCTACGTCCGAAGCGCGCTTTGACAAAATCTTTGCTTTCTGCGGTAATCGGGCGAATGAGATCGGAAATGATATTGGGACGCAATCCGGTAAGATCGCCATCCAAATAAACGAGTATCTCGTGCTGCGCGATGCCAATGCCATCTTGCATGGAAGCGCCTTTGCCCAGCATGGAGCTGGTAATGACGGTGGCGCCCGCTTGTTTGGCCAGTTCTGCGGTTTGGTCGATTGAGCAGTCGTCTACGACGATTACTTCGCCTGTGGCCGGATCGGACAGTGCGTATTGAACCACTTCGGCGATCCGTTTGGCCTCATTCAAGGCGGGAATAATCACGGAGGCCTTCTGCTCTGCGGTTTGATTTTCGATGATTTCGGTTGATGGATTTTCTGCGGGTGAGAAAATGCCTTGAATATTGCTCAGCAGATCGCGCCAGTTGAATAAAGCATGCGGCGCATCGGATTGGTTCGTGGAGGTGATGGAGAAGTTCACAGTTTCGCCCCTTTGTATCGTGTCTGCCCAAACGACAGAGTGAAAAAATAACACACACAAAATGCGCGCCAGCGAGCCTGAAGTCTAATCGGTTTTTCGGGTCAGGTCAAATTCGGGGTTTTATTTTTAGTGAAATTAAATGACTTTAATTAAAAAAGCAGGCGTAATGCCTGCTTTTAGTGGGTTTTGTGCTTTTAATTTATGCTTTGGACAATTGATCCAACCCGAGCTTTAAATCTTCGATCAAGTCTTCCGGTGTCTCCAAACCAATTTGGTAGCGCACCATGGAGTTCGGCGCAACGGTTGTGGCGCTGCGGCTGTGCGCCAGCTGCGCTGCGTGTACCGGTAAGGCGAGTGACTCAAATCCGCCCCAGCTGTAGCCGATACCGAAGTATTGATAGCTCTCCACCATGCGGTTGATTTGTTCAACCGAGTATTCGGGTTTGAATACCACGGTGAAGAGGCCGCTGGCGCCGAGAAAATCGCGTTGCCACAGGGCATGCTGCGGATGTGAGGGCAGTGCGGGGTGGATCACGCGCTCTACGGCGGGCTGTTGTTCAAACCATTGAGCGATTTGCAGGGCATTGCGTTCGTGTTCGCGCAGACGCACCGGTAGTGTGCGCAAGCCGCGCAGCACCAGTGCGATGTCCATGCCGCCGGCGAATTGACCGGTCTGGTGGGCAGTTTGGCGCACGCTGCGGTAGGTGCGTTCATTCGCAGTAACGGCGCCCATGAGCACGTCGGAGTGGCCGCCGATGTATTTGGTCACGGCTTGTACCACGATGTCGACCCCGTGTTCAAAGGCTTTGAAGTACAGCGGCGTTGCCCAAGTGTTGTCCATGATGGTGGTGATGTTGTGCTTTTTCGCCACGGTAGTGATGGCGGGAACGTCTTGGATTTCCAACGTGAGCGAACCCGGACTTTCCAGAAAAATGATACGGGTATTCGCTTGAATCAGTGCCTCAATACCCGCACCAATCAAAGGGTCATAGTAGGTGGTGCTCACGCCGTAGCGTTTGAGCAAACCTTCGCACAAATCGCGGGTCGGTCCATAGGCCGTATCGACCATCAGGATGTGATCGCCTGTGGCTAATTGGGACAGCAGTGCGGTGGATAGAGCGGCCAATCCGGAAGGGCACAAATACGTCCGATGACCACCCTCCAGTACTGCTAATGCTTCACACAGGGCGAGTGAAGTTGGCGTACCTTTGCGTCCATAGGTATAACTTTCCGCGCCGGATTCATAGTCGCGATGTGCTTGGACGAGGTCTGCGACACGTTGATAGACAATGGTTGAGCCTTGATACAGCGGCGGGTTCGCCATGTGAATGGTGTCGGAATGACGGGCTTGTGTGGTACAGAGTGTGTCAGGCTGTTTTTTCATAATAGTGATCTGGTTTTTATGGATGGCATGTTTTATATCCGAGTAAATCTATCGGATTTGTGTTAGAATTCGTGTCATTCAAGAGTGACATTTAAAAGCATGGTTATTTTTGAAAAAACACATGAGCAACATTGTAACGAAAAAAGGTAGCAGTAACAGCTCGGAACGGCGGTCTATCCCGTGATTCTGAACTGGTCAATTACCCAATACAGTGTCAGAAACTGGAGAAAAATATATGAGACTCACCACCAAAGGACGATTTGCTGTGACCGCATTATTGGATGTGGCGCTAACATCGGGCGAAGCGCCGGTTAGCTTGTCCGCCGTGTCTGATCGGCAGGATATTTCCCTGTCGTATTTGGAGCAGCTGTTTGGCAAACTGCGTCGTCATGGCTTGGTCAACAGTGTGCGCGGCCCCGGTGGCGGTTATACCTTGGCGCGTCCGATGTCGCAGATCACGGTAGCGGACATCGTCGTGGCGGTGGATGAGCCGATGGATGCGCGCCAGTGCGAGGGCAAAGAGGACTGCAAGGGCGGTCAAAAATGCATGACGCACCATCTGTGGATGGATTTG
>CAYPYQ010000069.1:0-4641 GCA_964414735.1 uncultured Hydromonas sp. | reverse complement strand
CCATTGATTCAATGCTTCGCCCATGTTTGCACTGTGCACAGTCGCGCAATCGCGGTTAATCAAGCCCGCGCGATCGAGTTCGCCCAAAATCCCCATCACGCCACCGGCACGGTGTACGTCTTCCATATGGTATTTTTGCGTAGCCGGTGCGACTTTAGACAGATTCGGCACTTTACGGCTCAGGCGATCAATGTCGGCGACGGTGAAGTCCACGCCGCCCTCTTGCGCTGCGGCGAGCAGGTGCAAAATGGTGTTGGTCGAGCCGCCCATGGCGATGTCCAGCGACATGGCGTTTTCAAACGCGGCTTTGTTGGCAATACTGCGCGGCAATGCGCTCGCGTCGTCCTGCTCGTAGTAGCGTTTGGCCAATTCCACCGCCACACGACCGGCTTTGAGGAACAACTCTTTGCGATCGGCGTGCGTCGCCAGCAACGAACCATTACCCGGCAAACTCAAGCCCAAGGCTTCGGTCAAGCAGTTCATCGAGTTCGCCGTGAACATGCCCGAGCATGAACCACAGGTTGGGCACGCCGAGCGCTCGATTTGCGCCACGTCCGAATCGCTTTCTTTCGGATCGGCGGCAGACACCATCGCATCGACCAGATCGAGCTTGATGATTTTGCCATTGAGTACGGCTTTGCCAGATTCCATCGGACCACCGGATACAAATACAACGGGGATATTCAGGCGTAAAGCGGCGTTCAGCATACCCGGAGTGATCTTGTCACAATTGGAAATACACACCAGCGCGTCAGCGCAGTGCGCATTCACCATATACTCAACCGCATCGGCGATCAACTCACGCGACGGCAGCGAATACAGCATACCGCCGTGCCCCATCGCAATCCCGTCGTCCACCGCAATGGTGTTGAATTCCTTAGCCACACCACCCGCCGCTTCGATTTCGCGCGCGACCAATTGACCCAAATCTTTCAGGTGTACATGACCGGGGACGAACTGCGTGAATGAGTTGGCAATCGCAATAATCGGTTTATTAAAGTCATCATCCTTCATACCGGTGGCGCGCCACAAAGCACGAGCGCCCGCCATATTGCGGCCGGAGGTAGAGGTTTTGGAACGGTATGCGGGCATGAGAACTCCTAAAATCGGTATTATCGGTATTGATCTGATTTGAAAATGAATTGTTATTCTAACGGCAGGCGCGTATTCACGCAATTTATTGCGATGCATGCCCGCTAAAAAACCCATCGGCACGATGCAAAAACCGTCCGTTTTGCAAAAAATGGACTATCTGCGTGCCCACCGCCGGTGCGACGAGCATTTCTGCATGACTGATATTCATGCAGACGCGATCGGTTTCGCCACCACGCAGTTCGGTTTCACTCAAGCTCACCGTGCCGTCACTCGGCTGCGGTAGGCTTTTCACCATGCGGCCAAAGCCTAAATTGCGCGTACCGGCGATCACCCCGACCTCCACATGTGCAGGCAGCTCCGTGCGTGAAATTCCAGGCCAGTCCAAAATTGAGTGACCTAACACGCGACCAAACACCGGCCAGCTGCGCACGGTGCGTGCCGCATGTGAGCCGTTGATCGGGCTGCCACACAGCACCACTCGACCAATGGGCGGCAAACCGTTTTGTCCAAACTCATGTCCATGCCGACGCAACATGTGCAAAATCACCATACCACCCATGCTGTGACCGACCAAATTCACTCGCTCTGTGGCAGTGGCGCTGCGCCTGATCGCGCGAAACAAACGTTCGGCGTTTTGATCCATGTGGTTAAACACCGTCGGGTACGAGTACACTACGGAATCCATGCCTGCATCACGCATCGCACGCCGCCAGTATAGGCAGGCGTAGCCAGACATCCATAAGCCGTGTACCAAAAACGTTTTTTCCATAAATTAAATGATTTTTTATAATAAAAAAGGCGGGAAAATCCCACCTTTCTCGATTTGACAAACGTTTACTGCGCCACGATGACCAGTGCCGGACGCAGTACGCGATCTGCAATTTTGAAGCCTTTTTGCAGCACCTCAACCACGTGGCCACTTTCCAGTTCGGACGGGATCATGGAAATTGCCTGATGGTAATGCGGATCAAATTTTTCACCTTTTGGATCAACCGCCACCACGCCGCCTTTTTCCAGCGCAGCGATCAATTGTTTGAAGGTCAGCTCCACGCCTTCGCGCAGCGTATTGACATCGCCTGATTGATCTTGCAATGCTTTTTCCAAACTATCTTGCACAGGAACCAAGGCATCGGCGAATTTTTCAATCGCGAATTTATGCGCCTTGCTCACGTCCTCAGCCGAACGGCGACGTACGTTTTCCATCTCAGCGACGGTACGCAGCAATTGGTCTTTCAGACGGCCATTTTCTTCCTCGAGCAAAGTCAACGGCGATGCCTCAGTCTCTACCGCTGCCTCATCAAACTGGCTGAAATCCAAGCTCACGTCTTGCGGCTCGCCGACTGCTTGGATCGGTTCTTCGTTCGTTGCGTTCTCGGGATGGATGTTTTTATCTTGCTCGTTCATATCTGTTTTATTCCTGTGAAACATGTCGTTAAAAACCAAAGATTATTTTAAATATGGGCATGAGCGGGGTTTTTTCAAGCCCAAAATCCTTTACACATGTTTGCTGATAAATTCCTTGATCGCATCGACCTGATTCGGCAGATTGAATACCCGCTGTGGCAGAGACTCAATGTCGTGCGTCGAATCTGGACGCGGCGGCGTCAAGTTCAACGCCTCTTGAATTGTGTCCTCGAATTTCGCGGCCTGCGCAGTTTCTAAAACGATCATCGGCACGCCTTTTTCAAGGTGCTGATACGCAACAAACACGCCATCGGCCGTGTGCGGGTCAATGATTTGTTTGTATTCACGATACACTTCACGAATAGACTGGACACGTTGGTTGTGCGTGCTGGAGCCGGATACGAAACCATATTGCTCACGAATTTTGGCGAACTCTGGTGTGCCGGACAAATCAAACTGACCGGTTTTTTCCACTTGTTCAAACAATGCACGGGTTTTACCCGCATCGCGCCCCATCAAATCGAAAATGAAACGTTCAAAATTCGATGCCTTGGAAATATCCATCGACGGGCTGCTGGTGTGGTGCGTGTTTTTCGCATCGCGCACGCGATACACACCGGTCTTGAAGAATTCATCCAATACGTTATTTTCATTGGTTGCTACGACCAATTTGTCAATCGGCAAGCCCATTTGACGCGCGATGTGACCGGCGCAAATATTGCCAAAATTGCCCGACGGCACGGTGAATGATACGCGCTGATCGTCGTTTTCGGTGGCGGCAAAGTAGCCTTTGAAATAGTACACCACTTGCGCCATCACACGTGCCCAGTTGATCGAGTTGACCGTGCCAATGCTGTATTGCGCTTTGAATGCGTGATCGTTCGACACCGCTTTTACGATGTCTTGCGCATCATCAAACACGCCTTCGATCGCGATGTTGAAAATATTTTCGTCTTGCAGGCTGTACATTTGCGCGGTTTGGAAACGGCTCATTTTACCTTTCGGCGTGAGCATAAATACTTTTACACCCTGTTTACCGCGCATCGCATATTCGGCAGCACTACCGGTATCGCCTGAAGTCGCGCCCAAAATATTCAGATGCTGTCCGCGACGCGCCAGTACGTATTCAAACAAATTGCCCAACAGCTGCATCGCCATGTCTTTGAACGCCAGCGTCGGACCGTTTGACAAGCCAAGCAAAGACAGCGGCGCACCTTTTTCCTGTCCCAGTTTGGTCAGCGGTGTGATGTCCTCGATCCATTGGCTCGGGCGCGCGTTAATGAATACCTGCGGCGCATAGGTTTTGGAAACCAGCGGTGCCAAATCCTCCGGTAAAATATCGGTCGCAAATTTACTGAAAATCGCGAATGCCAACTCAGCGTAGGACAGATGACGCATAGAGGCCAATTCGGCTTTAGACACCTGCGGATAAGTTTCTGGCAAATACAGACCGCCATCCGGCGCCAAACCGCCCAATAAAATATCGCAGAATTGTTCGCCACCGATGTGACCGCGGGTAGAAATGTATTTCATAAAAAGGCCGTTTGCTTGGATTAAAATGAATCGCCGCGCTTGTTATCAAGCGCTGCATTAATAAAGTGTCATTATAAAGGAAGCCCCCGCTCTTGCCCATAGTTTCAGCAGGGGTAATCCGGCAATTTTTGCCCGTAAAAGCCGCTAAAAGCTCAAACTTGCCAATCAATCGGCGCTTTACCCTGCGCAATCAGCAGCTCATTGGCCTTGGCAAAATGATTGCAACCGGCAAAGCCGCCGCCCGCCAATGGTGACGGATGCACGGCAGTCAAAATATGGTGTTTGCTCGCGTCGATCAGCTCGGCTTTTTTCTTGGCAAAGTTACCCCACAGCATAAACACCACACCCTCATTGTGCTCAGAAATCGTGCGAATCACCGCATCGGTGAAGTTTTGCCAACCCAAACCCGCATGGCTCGCTGCGTGGCTTTGCTCCACGGTCAACACCGCATTGAGCAGAAAAACGCCTTGCTGCGCCCAATGCGTCAAATCACCGTGATTCGGAATGACAAAACCATCCATCGTGCGTGCCAATTCCTTGTACACATTGCGCAAAGACGGTGGAATCGCCACACCATGCGGCACGGAAAACGACAGCCCCATGGCCTGA
>CAYPYQ010000068.1:0-1431 GCA_964414735.1 uncultured Hydromonas sp. | reverse complement strand
GCCACCGCCCAAACTGCCGGCATCCCACAGCTCCACTTCGGTTGGCTGCGGTGCGAACCAGCGCGCGCCCCACCACAGCAGCCCCAGTACGCACGCGTGCACCAGCAGCGTCGCAAGCGCGGCGGGCTTATGCAAGGTTGTGGTGGAATTCGGGCTGTGGCTCAAATACATAGGCAAACCGTGAGGAGTAAAAAATATTATTGCGCTGCTTTGGCAGCATCGGATTGTTTCAGCAGTAGGCCGACACGTTCGATCTGTGCGGATTTGAGCGCATCCATCACGCGCATCACGTCGCCGTAGGCCACGGCTTTGTCAGCGGCTAATACGACCGGTTGCGGTTTGGTATGCAGCGATTGTTGCAGCGCGCCGATGAGCTGTGCGGTGTCGGTGAATTGTTGGGCGTTGTTGGCATTGCCCATTTTCAGCATGCCTTGCGCGTCCATCTCCACGATCAGCGGTGGTTCCTGCGCGGCGGTGGCTTTGGCGACCGATGGTAGGTTTAAAACCTTGGTCTGTATCATCGGCGCGACCACCATGAAAATCACCAGCAGCACCAGCATCACGTCGATGTAGGGCACGACGTTCATCTGCGCATTCGAGCGGCGCGATCGTCGGGCGTAGCGGGCGGATAAAGGAGAAACTCGGCTCATGTGTGTGCTCCCGCGCGATTACGACTGAACCTGCAAGGTGTTGGAAAAATCGTCGATGAAGCTCTCATAGCGCAGCGCCAAGCGATCCACCTGCGCGGTGAAACGGTTATACGCCAATACCGCCGGAATCGCGGCGAACAGACCCAATGCCGTGGCAATCAGCGCCTCGGCAATGCCCGGAGCGACTGAGGCGAGGGTGCTTTGCTCGGCAGTGGATAAACCCATAAACGCCGACATGATGCCCCAAACGGTACCCAGCAGGCCGATGTACGGCGAGACCGAGCCAACCGATGCGAGGAACGGTAATTTCGTTTCCATCTCATCTATTTCGCGCTGGAAGGTCGCTTTCATCGAGCGCTGGGCAAACTCCAAGCGTGCATTCGCATTTTGACCATTTGCTTGCTCAAATCCCTGCATCCCCGCGACGAAAATCCGCTCCATGCTGCCGGCTTTCGCACGATTATTCAGCGAACCTTGAAACAACTGCGCGACATTTTTCGCCGAGAGAAACTCACGTTCAAACGTCGCAGTCGTTGCCTGCGCACGACGCAGCGTCGCGTATTTACTAAAAATCGCGTACCACGACAGCAGCGAGAGTATCGCCAGAATCGCCATGATCGCCTGTACCACAGGGCTGGCGTTCACAATCAGATGCAAAGCGTTTTGAGTAGAAGTCATAACGTCCCGTTAAAAATTTAAACACAAGTTCATTCAACAGCTCACAGCGAGCCTTCGTTGACAAAAACAGTGACCGATTATAAAGCAGTAGCGTGCAGAAAAA
>CAYPYQ010000067.1:0-2030 GCA_964414735.1 uncultured Hydromonas sp. | reverse complement strand
ATTCCAGCAGGTGTGTACAACGTGGTACACGGTTTCGGTCCGAACTCTGCCGGTGAGTTCGTGACTACGCACCCTGATGTGGATGCGATCACCTTTACCGGCGAGACGCGCACGGGCGAAGTGATTATGAAAGCGGCAGCCAAAGGCGCACGTCCCGTGAGCTTGGAAATGGGCGGTAAAAACGCCGCGATCGTATTCGCTGATTGTGATTTTGACGCCGCGATCGAGGGTACGATGCGCTCGGCCTTTGCCAACTGCGGTCAGGTGTGCTTGGGTACGGAGCGCGTGTATGTGGAGCGCCCGATTTTTGAAAAATTCGTGGCCGCGATGAAAAAAGGCGCAGAGAACTTGGTCTTGAGCGTGCCAGAAGATCCGACCACCAATATGGGACCGTTGATTAGCAAAGAGCATCAACACAAAGTATTGTCCTACTACGAATTGGCGAAGGAAGAGGGCGCAACCATTGTCACCGGCGGCGGTATGCCAGAAATGAAGGGCGATTTGAACGACGGTTGCTGGGTGCAGCCGACGATCTGGACAGGATTGCCAGAAACCGCGCGCGTGATTAAAGAAGAAGTGTTTGGCCCATGCTGCCACATCGCCCCGTTTGACACCGAAGAAGAGGTTTTGCAAAAAGCCAATGATAACGAATACGGCTTGGCGACCGCTGTGTGGACCAGCGACATCAGCCGTGGTCATCGTGTGGCGCAACGCATGAAAGTCGGTCTGGCGTGGGTGAACAGCTGGTTCTTGCGCGATCTGCGCACGCCATTTGGTGGTGCAAAACACTCCGGTATCGGGCGCGAAGGCGGCGTACACTCACTTGAGTTCTACACCGAATTGAAAAACGTGTGCGTGAAACTGTAATGACGTTTTAGGAATAAAAAAATGGATAAACGAACAATTAATCAACTCGGCAAGGCGCTCGATCAAGCGCTGACCAGTGCCAAGCCGATTGCGCCTTTGAGCGACAAATACCCCGATATGACCATCGAGGACGCGTATCAGGTACAGGTCGCCATGCTCTCGCATCGACTGAATCGCGGTGCGCGCGTGATTGGTAAAAAAATCGGCGTCACCAGCCAAGCGGTAATGAGTATGCTCAACGTCTATCAGCCGGATTTCGGCTATCTGCTGGACGATATGGTGTTCGCCGAAGGTGCAGCCATTCCAACCAGCAAAATGATCGCGCCACGCGCCGAAGGCGAAATCGCCTTTGTCTTAAAAAAAGATTTGATCGGCCCGGGTGTGACCAACGCCGATGTGTTGGCCGCGACCGAAGGCGTGATGGCATGCTTTGAAATCGTCGATTCGCGCATCAAAGATTGGAAAATCAAAATCCAAGATACCGTGTCGGACAACGCTTCTTGCGGCGCGTTCGTACTCGGTAACGAATTGGTCTGCCCATCCGAAGTGGATTTGATTAACTGCGGCATGGTGCTGGAGAAAAACGGCGAGATCGTCGCGACAGGCGCGGGCGCAGCAGCGCTCGGCTCGCCGGTGAATGCGGTGGCGTGGTTGGCCAATACCCTCGGTCGTCTCGGTATTCCACTCAAAGCGGGTGAAGTGATTTTATCCGGCAGCTTGGCACCGTTGATCCCCGTTGTGGCGGGTGATTATCTGCGCATGAGTATCAATGGCGTGGGCACTTGCGCGGTGCGCTTCGGATAATAGCGATGTCAAAAGGCCTCATGGTGTTGCATTGCTTGCCGTACGGATGACGGCACTTGCGCAGTGCACTTTGGCTAATAGATTGAAGGAAAGAATATGAGCAAAATCAAATGCGCCCTGATCGGGCCGGGTAACATCGGCACGGATTTGCTGACGAAACTCAAACGCAGCGAGGTGCTGGAGCCGGTGTGGATGGTTGGGATTGACCCTGAATCGGATGGTCTGAAACGCGCCAAGGAAATGGGTTTAAACACCACCGCCGAAGGCGTGGATGGCTTGCTGCCGTATGTGCAGCGCGATGGCGTACAAATCGCTTTTGACGCGACTTCTGCGTATGTACACGCTGAAAACTCGCGCAA
>CAYPYQ010000066.1:0-15589 GCA_964414735.1 uncultured Hydromonas sp. | reverse complement strand
GCGCCAACTACGACCAGCATTTGGCCACCGACTGAGATTTTGTTCAGCAGTGCCGGTGTCAGGCGTGTCACGCTGCCGGCTAACACCACCACGTCGAATTTTTCGGCGGTGGCTTTCAGGCCGTTGGCCAGCTCGTAGTTGACGTTGTGCACATGGGCGTGGTTCAGATTTTTTTGTGCAAAACGTAGGATGTCTTCGTTGATTTCATAGGCGGTGACCATACGGGCGAATTTGGCCAGCAACGCGGCCAAGTAGCCGTCGCCCAGACCGATCAGCGCGACGTTTTCCGTACCTTGCAAATCCAGCTCCTGCACCATGCGTGCGAGCAGGCGTGGCGGCATGAGTTTGGTACGCGTGTCTTTACCGTCAATCACCAGCGGCAATTCGATGTCCATGTAGGCGAACGGGCGCAAGGATTCGGGTAAAAAATCCGCGCGCGGCAATTGGTGCAAAGTATCCAGCAATGCGAAATTATGCACGTCCCAAGGGCGGATTTGTTGCTCGACCATATTGTATAAAGCGGTTCGTTTCATCGTAAACCTCACTGTTCGGGTTAATCAGATTAAAAATGATAAAAGTACAAAGGTTCAGTCCTGTGGCGGATGACGCAGCGCCCACCAAGCTTTCAAGCGTGTCGCGCCATCATCCAAAAACGTATACACCACCGGCACGACTACCAACGTGAGCAGCGTAGAGGTAATCGTACCACCAATCACCGCCTGCCCCATCGGTGCGCGCTGTTCCGCGCCTTCGCCGAGTGCCAGCGCCAGCGGCAGCATACCGAAAATCATGGCCAAAGTCGTCATCAGAATCGGGCGCAAACGAATGTGCGCAGCCTCCAAAATCGCCTCGGTACGGGTGGCGCCGTGCGAGCGCGCTTGATTGATGAAGTCGATCAGCAAAATCGCATTTTTCGTGACCAGCCCCATCAACAAAATAAAGCCGACGATGGAGAAAATGTTTAGTGTCGAGTTAAACAGCAGCAGCGCCAAAAACACCCCGATCAGTGACAGAGGCAACGTGCTCATGATTGCCACCGGCTGTAAAAAACTATTGAACTGCGACGCCAAAACCATATAAATGAAAATCACGGCCAAGCCCAATGCTGCCGCTGCGTGGCTCGCGGACTCCGCCGAGTCCTGCGCATCACCGGCGACGGAGTAGTGGTAGCCCGGTTCCCATTTGATTTGATCCAGTCTTTTTTCGATGTCCTTGGCCACGTCGCCGACACTGCGGTTCAGTGGATTGCCGTCAATACGGATTTGACGCACCAGATTTTCACGTACGATCTCGGTGGCGGTTTCGCCATAGCGCACATCGGCGACATCGCCCACGCGAATCTGAATTGGCTCGCCGGTACTGCTGTTGATGCCCGTGGTGATTTTCATATTCACCACATCTTCTGGGCGCGTGCGTTGATCGGCCGGTAAGCGTAGCTCAATATCGTAATCACGGTCGTTCGGCGCGCGCCATGTGCCTGCCGTATAGCCGGTAATCATGCCGGCTAAAACGGTCGATACCGCACTGCTGTTCACACCCAGATCGGCGGCTTTTTGATGATCCATGACGATGTCCAGCGCGGGTTTTTTCTCCGCAACCGACGATTCCAGATCGGTCAGGCCGGGTACGGATTTAAGCGCGGCGAGCACTTCGTTGCTGTAGGTTTCGAGGCGTTTTAAATCCGGTCCTTGGATGTTGTAAATCAGACGTTTATTGGAGCCTGTCGATCCGCCTTCTTGCCCTGTGACTTTGGAAATGCGGATGCCACCGATTTTGGACAGCTCTTCGCGCATCGGGCCTTGTAGTGCATTCACTTTGCGCGAGCGCTGCGAGACGGGTTTGAGTTTGACGTACAGGCTGACCACATTGTTATCATTCGTACCGCCGCCAATGCGCGCGAAACTATAATCGACTTCTGGAAATTTCTCCTTGAGTACCGCTTGCACTTGTTTGGTTTTTTCGGTACTTTGTGCCAAAGACGTACCCACCGGTGTTTTGAATTTCACATTCATTTCTGAATAGTCGCCTTGTGGTACGAACTCCGAGCCGATGATTGGTACGATCAGCAGGCTGATGACAAAGGTCGCGGCGGCAATCGCCAGCGTCATGATGCGGTGTTTGAGCGCGAGTTTGAGTAGTTTTTGATAGGTATCGCTGAAGGCTTCGACTTGGCGTTCAAACCACATCAGCAAACGCGCGCCTTTGCGCTGCTCAATCGGACGCTCGGTGTCGGGGTCGTGCCATTTGGACGAGAGCATCGGATCCAGTGTGAAGGAGACGAACATCGACAGCAGCACCGCAATCACCACGGTGATGCCGAATTGGTGGAAAAACTGGCCGATGGTGCCGTTCATATAGCCGATCGGTAGGAACACCGCGACGATACTGAGCGTGGTGGCGAGCACGGCCAAGCCGATTTCCTGCGTGCCTTCAATCGCGGCGTTGTAATGGTCCTTGCCCATTTGCATGTGGCGCACGATGTTCTCGCGCACCACGATGGCGTCGTCAATCAGCAGGCCGACCGAGAGCGAGAGCGCCATCAGGGTGAGGTTGTTGATGCTGTAACCGAGCACGTACATGAAGCCAAAGGTGCCGATGATCGAAACGGGCAGCGTGATCGCGGTGATGACCGTGCTGCGCCATGAGTGCAGGAATAAAAATACGATCAGGATCGCCAAAAACGCACCCTCGAAAATTGTATTGCGCACTTCGGTCACGCTCGACTGAATGCTGACGGTTTGGTCTTGGCGGGTGGAAATTTTGATGTCTTCCGGCAGGCTTTTTTCCAACTGGGCGATTTGTGCACGCACGTTTTGTGCGACTTCCAAAGTGTTTGTACCACTGGATTTGATGATGGTGATGGATAAAGTCGGCTGACCGTCGGTCATGGCTGCACTTTTCTTCTCGGCGATACCATCCTCAACCTGCGCGACCTGCTCCAGGTACACCGGCTGACCGCCGCGCGTACCGATGACCAGACGGCGAAAATCCTGTACATCCTTCAGACGACCTTTGACTTGAACGGTGAGTTCTTTCTCTTGGTTTTTGACCACGCCCGCCGGTAATTCTTGGTTCGCGTTTTTGATTGCCGTGGCAATTTCGTTGATGCCGATGCCGAGCGCATTCATTTTGCTCGGGTCGAGCACGATGTTCATTTGTGGATTGACGCCGCCCAGAATGTTTATCTCGCCGACGCCGCGCGCGGTTTGCAAGCGTGGTTTGATGGTGTTTTCCGCGATGTCGGTCAGCTCGCGCAGTGAGCGCGATTCGTTGCCGGAGACCACGAGCGATAAAATTGGCTGGCTGTTCGGGTCGTTTTGCGACACAATCGGGTCGTCGGCATTACTCGGTAAATCGCGCCGTACGCGGTCGATTTTCGCCCGCACGTCTTGCAGCGCGTTGTCCATATTGGTATTCATCTCAAACTGTGCGATGACTACGGAGATGCCTTGGTAGGAGCGAGAGGTCAGGGTTTTGATGCCGCCGACGGTATTAATCGCTTCCTCGATCGGGCGCGAAATGTCGTTTTCAACCGAGGCGGGTGACGCGCCGGAGTAGGTGGTTTGCACCACAATCACCGGAATTTCCACGTCGGGGAACTGGTCAACCGCCATTTTTTTGTAGCCTAAAACCCCCAGCACCACGAGGCCGAGCACGACCATCACGGCGAAAACGGGATTTTTAATGCTGACGCGAGTAAACCACATGGTTGATCTGTTCCGATAGTGTTGTTAATTTTTGCGGGTGAACCACGCCTTGATTTTGGCGAGGATGCCTTGCGGTGCGGTGGTTTTGGATGCGGTGGTGGCAGACTCGATGGATTCGCCTGAGTTTTCAACCACTTCGACTTTTTGATTTGGCTTGATCTCCCCCAGATCCACACGAATCACCGATTCACCCGCTTGCAGCCCAGAGGTGATTTCGGTCGGCGCGTTGGCGGCCTCCGAGGCGCGTTCGCCCAGCGTGACTTCACGCTGCTCGATGGTATCGTTGTTTAAAACATAGACGTATTGGCGACCATTGCTCGCGTGAATCGCGCTGGCCGGTACGCTCAATACATTGGCTTTGCTGGATAACAGGATGTCACCTTGCGCGTACATGCCTGCGCGTAGTTGACCGGTATTGTTGACACGCACATAGACGGTGAAGCTGCGTGAGCCGGCTTGTGCCGCCGGATTGATGCGCTCGACCGTGCCGGTGAAGGCGTCGGTCACGCCGGGTGTGCGCAATTGTACGGTTTGGCCCACCGAGATTTGGCCGACTTGCTCAGCGGAGATCGGTGCGGAGACTTCAAAGCTGCTTTCGTTGACGATGGAGAACAGCACCGAGCCGATGCCGACCGTTTCGCCTGGATTGATTTTACGCGCGGCAATCACGCCGCTGATCGGTGCGGTGATCTGAGTTTCGGACAGGCTGCGTTGGGCGATGACCAGTGCCTGCTGCGCGTTGGTCAGACTGCTGCGGGCATTTTGTAGCGTGACGTCTAATTTTTGCAGTGCCATTTTGGCAATGAAGCCGGAATGGTAGAGTTCAACGTTGTTTTGATAGTCTTGCTGCGCCAGCTTCAGGCTTTGTTCGGCGGATGTAACGTTGGCGCGCGCTTGATCGTATTGCGCACGGTAGGTGGTGGCGACCAGCGTGGCCAGTGTTTGTCCTTGGCTGACCGCCTGGCCTTCGCGTACGGCAACGCTCTGTACTTCACCGCTGGCACGGGCGCTGACCAGCGTTTGATCCAGCGGATTGAGCGAGCCGGACAGCGGTAGGGTTTTGTCCAAGGAAACGGCTTGTAATTGCGTGATCTCGGCACGCTTGATCTGAATGATGTTAACGGTGGCGGTTTGGGCGCGGCTGGTTTTGGTCAATGCTTCAAACACGCGAAAGCCAATGAACAGCGCCAGCGCAAGAATGGTCAGAACGACCAGTTGTTTGCGTTTACTCAGAGCAAAAAAATTGAATTGGGATGCCATAAAAAATCAGCCAAAAAATCAGGGTCGTTCCCCAAAGGGCACACAAATTGTTTTTGCACCAAACAGGTGAAAACAATGCAATATCATATTCTAAAGGATTTTCTTGGGCAAAATACGTGTTCTCTCAGGGGTTTATAAAACTTTACATACTATTTCTCAGAAAAAAGCGATAGCCATGTGTATTATCCAAATAGCGACTTAAGCATGGCTGACCAAACGGAAATCACGCATACGAAAGCCCATGGCAAACAAAGCGGCAAAGTAGATCACCGCGCTGAGCGTGACAATAGCAGTCAGCCAGCCTGCACGTATCAATAAACCCCAGCCGCCGGATAGCGCCAGCCAATCAATCTGCCGGCTGGTGAAATAAGCCACCACAGCCATCAATACGACTGCTAACGATATCTGTCCAATAAATCGCAGCCACGATCCCCACGAGCCCAGTACGCCACGGCGACCCAATAAAAACACCAAAATCCCCGCGTTCAAACAAGCTCCCAGTGAAATCGACAAGGACAGACCTGCATGTTGCAATTTAGGGACAAAAATCACATTCATTAACTGTGTGAAAATCAATACGCCAATCCCGATCAACACCGGCGTCACAATATCCTGCTTGGCGTAATACGCGCTGGCCAAAATCTTCACCGAAATCAGCCCGATCAAACCGATGGAATACATGGTCAAAGCCTGAGCGGTTTTCTGTGCATCCACAGCGGTAAAATGACCGTGTTGAAACAGCGTGCTGGTCAACGGAATCGCCAAAACGCCCAAACCCACAGCCGCAGGCAAGGCGAGCAGCAGCGTCAAACGCAAACCCCAGTGCAGCAAACGCTCATATTCACCATGATTATCCGAGCTGTGCGCCCGTGTCAGACTCGGTAACAAAATCGTGCCCAGCGCCACGCCCAGCATACCCGTTGGAAACTCCATCAAACGATCGGCGTAGGAAATCCACGACACCGCGCCGTTGCCCAAGCTCGCCGCCCAGTTGGTATTAATAATCAAACTGATTTGCGCGACCGATACCGCCAGTGTCGCCGGCAACATCAGTTTCAAAATTTTACGCACATCCGGGTCGCGTGCCGCGTGAATGATGTTAAATGAAATTTTCGGTAACATGCCAACCCGTTTGAGTGCGGGGATTTGCCAAGCCAATTGCAAAATACCACCACCGATGACACCGACGGTCAAGGCATAAATGGGCGGATTAAAATGCGGTGCGAGCAACACCGCCGCACCGATCATCGCCAAATTGAGCAAAACAGGAGAAAATGCCGGCGTTGAAAAATCCTTCCACGTATTCAAAACCCCCGCAGACAAAGCGGTCAACGACATAAAGATAATATACGGGAACATGATTTGCGTCATGATGCGCGTGTACTCATAGCGCTCCGATCCGACCTCCATGGTACCGGCCATAATCCACATGACCCCCGATACACCGACGACACCCAAAATAGTGATCAATGTGACGACCCAAAATAGCAAAGTGGCGGTGCGGTCAATCAGCACCTTGGTCGCATCGTCGCCATGTGTGGCCTTGCTTTGTCCCAAAACCGGAATGAATGCTTGCGAAAATGCACCCTCGGCAAACAAGCGACGCAACAGATTGGGGATGCGAAACGCCACGAAAAACGCATCCGTTGCCATACCGGCGCCGAAAATAGAAGCGGTCAAAATTTCACGTACCAGACCGGCAATGCGCGACAACAGAGTAAAACCACTGACCGAGGCCAAAACCCGTAGAAAATTCATATTGATTTTTGATAAAAGTGAATCATGCGATGGGCTGCAGTTGCGCACGGAGCAAAACAAAACGATGACGGAAGCCCGCCTGATCGGTTTTAAACGTTGCGAATGAACTGATTAAATCGCGATTGCGCCACAAAACGCTCCCGAAACTTCAGCAAAATGACGAAAACCATTGAGCCATCAATAAAAAAGTGTTATATTGTACAGCTATTTTCTTAAATGCCCTGTGTTTTTTGTAACAATTTACTGCGTGTCTCGCGGTGATTTGGTGCTGAAAACCAGCGGTACTTTGTATACGGGGCGCGTTTAAAACTCGTTTTGCGCAAAATGGGTTTTAACTCAGGAACGCATTAAGAAACGATGGACACAACCTATCCATCGGCAATAGAAAATCGATTTTCAACCGGATTAAACAAAAGGATTTAAACATGGCAAACTCAGCACAAGCGCGCAAACGCGCTCGTCAAGCCGTTAAGCAAAACGCACACAACGCATCATTGCGTTCTAAATACCGCACCGCGGTAAAAGGCGTGCGTAAAGCCGTAGCGGCCGGTGACAAAGCAGCAGCTCAAGCGGCTTTCTCACAAGCAATGTCAGTGATCGACTCGATCGCCGACAAAAAAATCGTTCACAAAAACAAAGCGGCGCGTCATAAAAGCCGTTTGTCTGCCAGCATCAAAGCAATGGCAGCTTGATAACCGCGCGTTATCAGTGAACCAAAAAGCGAAACCGACGGGTTTCGCTTTTTTTTGCGCCGAGTTATGCCCGATTTCATGTATATCGCTCATTCGCATCGTAGAGGGTGTTGCATTTTTTCACCTTTACAAAACTTTACACCTGAGTAAAACATCGTTTACACCCCTTGGATAAAGTGTCACCGTCAAATATGTGAACGCCTGCCCCTCGAAAATTCAGGCCGCGTATTTGGAAACCGACTAACTAAAGACCAAGGAGTCTCAAATGGAAAACACAAACAAAGCACCGATTGATTCAGCTGTAGATGCGGCACAAAAAGCAATCGACGAAGTGGTGAAAGCTGATGAAGCAGCTAAAGCAGCTAAAGCTGATGCGGCTAAAACCGTAGAAAATACCAACGATGTCAAAGAGCGTGGTGACAAACCGGATTTTAAACGTCATGGTGATGGCCGTGAAAAAGGCGAACGCGGCGGTCGTCGAGAGTTCGATGAACGCGGTGGTTGTTGCGGTGGTGAGCGTGGCGAACGCGCTTACGGTGCGCCGGGTGCTTATGGCGCGTTTGATGGTCGTGGTGGTGAAGGTCGCCGTTGCCGCTGGGGTAAATGGTTGGCGATTTTTGGTATCACTTTGGCATCCGGTCTGATCGGCGGCTATATCGGCGGTAAAATGGGTAGCCATGATCGTTTTGACCGCATGCCTCATGGTGGCATGATGATGCAGCGTGATGGCGGCGGTATGCGTGGTGATATGCAAGGTCCGATGGGGCCAGGCATGGGTCCTGGGATGGGTCAAGGCCAAGGCATGGGGCAACCGGGCGTAAATGCACCGACACCGAATCAACCCGCAGCGCCAGCCGGTCAAGCGCCACAAACGCAGAATCGTTGATAGGGTACGTTGCGGGATAAACGCCTGCGGTACTCGCTTCGATCGCAACACGTGGGGTAGGAAGCGTGTGATGGGATGGCCGATATTCGGCGATCCCATTTGTCGTTCGTGTGGGCGGCTTTGTGCTGTGTGGCATACCTGTGTGTTGTATGATGTCACATGATAGAACAATAAAAACAGCGGATGAGTATATGAAACAACATTTATTATTGATTGAAGATGATGAGCGGTTGGGTGCCTTGGTGTCCGAGTATTTGACCGATGCCGGTTTTGACATTACCCATGTGCTCAATGCCACGGATGGCTTGACCTTAGTGCAGGCGCAGCCGACGGCGGAGCGCCCGATAGATGGGATTATTTTGGATCTGATGCTGCCGGATATGGACGGCCTGACCGTGTGCCAAAAAGTTCGTGCGCAGTCCAATGTACCGATTCTCATGCTCACCGCGCGTGGCGATGCGATGGATCGCGTGGTTGGTTTGGAAATGGGTGCGGATGATTATTTGCCCAAACCGTTTGAGCCGCGTGAGTTGCTGGCGCGTTTGCGCGCGATTTTGCGTCGTGGCTCGGGACAGATGGCTGCGGATACTGAGAGCGATATGCTGCAATTTGGCGGTTTGAGTATTGATCGTGGCGCGCGTGAGGTGCGTGTCAATGGTCGTGTGTGCGATATCACGAGTTATCAGTACGATTTATTGTTGGTATTGGCTGAGCGCGCAGGGCGTGTGTTATCACGTGATTTTCTGATTGAGCATTTGAAAAATCAGGCGCTGGAAGCGTTTGACCGCTCCATTGATGTGCATATCTCGCGACTGCGTGCCGAAATCGAGGACGATCCAAAGCAACCCAAACGCATCGTGACGGTGCGTGGGGCGGGCTATGTGTTCGCCAAGCATCAAGATTAATTGAGTAAAACGGAACGATTCATCATGGCGCTCAAACAACGCATGTATTTCAAAATTTATTTGGCGGTGCTCGCGAGCATCGTTATTTTTGCCGTGGCGACGGCGCTGCTGTGGCGCACCTTGGATGATCGTGAAGAGCGCGCCGGCGGTCGGTTTGACGCCATGATGCAACTGATGCAAAACACCATGCCGGATGCGTCGCTCTCACCCGAGCAGCAGCAAGTGGCGTTGGAGAAAATGAACCGCAATATGCGCATGAGCGTTCTGCTGACGGATGCTTCAGGTCAGGTCTTGGCTCAGGTCGGGGATTCTGCTTATGTGCAGGAAGGGCGCATGCATCGGGATATTCCGCCCACCATGGAACTGCATTTGGCCGATGGTCGCGTGGCCTATGTGCGTCCACCGCGGATGATCGGCGGCGGACGTCCGCCGCATCGTGAGGGTGATTGGCCGATGGGCGTGGCGTTTCTTTCGGGTTTGGGTTTGTTGCTGGGTGTGGTGGCGTTGACTGCGTGGCCACTGACGCGTCGTTTGACTCGCCGTTTGGAAGCGCTCAACACGGGTGTGCAACAATGGGGGCAGGGCGATTTATCGGTACGCGTACCCGTTCAGGGTAAGGATGAGGTGGCTAAATTGGCCGGTAGTTTTAACAGTGCCGCCGAGAAAATCGAGGAGCTGGTACACACCAATAAAATGATGCTGGCCAATGCGTCACACGAATTGCGCACGCCGCTGACGCGCATCCGCATGAATGTGGAAATGCTCAAAACGCAGGCGGACGATCGGCAAACACGGCGTAAAGCCGATATCGAGCGCGACATCAACGAGCTCGATGAGATGATCGAAGGTATTTTGCTCTCCAGCCGTCTGGAGGCTTACGCACAAAATACGCAGGAAATGCCGCTGGAGGCTGTGGATGTGCCGGGGCTGATTGCCGAAGAGTGTGCGCATTATCGCGATGTGGTGGTAGAGGGTGACGCGGTGAGTATTCAGGCGAATCCGAAACTGCTCCAACGTCTGGTGCGCAATGTGGTGGAAAATGCGCTCAAATACGGTGCGACGCCGATTGAAGTGTCGATCGTCAAAACCCTACCGAAAATCGCAACGCCGAATGCACAGGGCGTGGACATTCATTTTAAAGACCACGGCAACGGTGTGAATCTGGACAATCCGAATGAATTGTTCGAGCCGTTTGTGCGTGCGCACAAGTCGCAAAAAGGCGCTGGACTGGGTTTGTCGCTGGTGAAAAAAATTGCCGAGCGACACGGTGGCAGCGCGGAAATCGTGTCGGCTAAAGGCGAAGGGCTGCATTTGGTCGTGCATCTATGAGTGAGTGCAGAACTCATAGAAAAAAGCCTCCCATTCGGAGGCTTCAGATTGCTGACAAACCTCTGTTTTTACCCATCGCCCGTTTACGGGAGAGGGGCAAGGGGAGAGGGTGGTTTTAATCTATTGATTTCAAACAGTTAATTTTCAACCCCCTCTCCCTATATATCCCTCTCCCCAAGGGGCGAGGAGCTTTGTCAACAGCCTCAAGCCTCCCTTTCGGAGGCTTTTTTAATGCGTGGGTGCGGCACAATCAATGCGTCACTTTCATCGGCATTGGCTCACCCAAGGCTTTTACCGGCGCTTGCAGATCGAGGAATTCGGATTTACCCGCTTTGTCCTTGATCTCCAGTTTGAGTGCTACGGTATCGCCTTCTTTGAGCGGGGCTTTCAGGCTCATGAACATGATGTGCAGGCTGCCCGGTTTGAGCTCCACTTTGGTTTTGGCGGGTAATGGGATGTTTGGCACTTGCGCCATCACCATTTTTTCACCTTCCATTTTCATGGTGTGTAGCTCCACCTTTTCTGAAACCGGTGAGGTGGCGCCGACCAGCGTCGCGTCTTGATCCGAAGTCAGATTGACGAATGCGCCGCCCATGTTTTGACCGGCTACGGTTGCGCGTGCCCACGGGCCTTGCACTTCAATTTTCAGATCGCCCGCGGTGCGCATTTCGCTGGGCATGTCAGCCATGGCCGGCGGCATGGACGCTTGGCCGTTCGGTGCTGGTTGACCGGCTTGCGGGCCTGCTGGTGAGCCGTTTGGCGGTGGCATATGGCCGTCATGTTTCGGGCCGCGGTCGCAGGCGCTCAGGCTCAGTGCGCCGATGATGCTGAGGGTCAATAGGGTTTTATTCATGGTGTGCTCCTTATCAAAATGATGTACAAATGGGGTTAATGCATGGCTGAATGTGCCAGTGATTTCACCGGCGCTTGGATGGTCAATGTTTCCACATAACCAGAGGATAGTTTGATTTTCAATGTGATGGGGATGGTTTGCCCTTCTGTGAGCGGCTGTTTCAAACCCATCAGCATCAAATGGTACGAGCCGGTCAGAGGGACGGCCTGATTGGCAGGTAGGTCGATGCTGCGCACCGGCGACATCATCATTTTCTCACCTTGCATGGTCATGGTGTGCAGTTCGACTTTTTCTGAAACCGGTGAGGTTGCGCCAATCAGCTGCGCATCACGATCCGAGGTCAGGGTGACGAAGGCGCCGCCCATATTTTGCCCGGCGACAGTTGCTCGTGCCCACGCGCCATCGGCGGTGGTTTTAGCCGCGACGGACAGGGACAGTAAGCAGAGGCTTACGCCGAATAGGCGATAAATATGTTTGCGAATAGTCATGAGATTTTCTCCTCAGAGATGATTAATGTTGGTGTTCATTGTTGTGTACGGCAGGTAGCACCGTGAGCGTTGCGGCTGGATGGTCGGCGTTGTGCGAGGTGGCGTTCCAGACTAATTTTTCTGCGCCACATTGTTGGGTTACAGGGAAATACAGTGTGCTGGGTTGGGCTGTAACCTTGGCTTGGAATACAAACTCATCGTAAAACGCGTCGGGCAAATTGCCTTTTGACCAAATGATTTCGTTGACATCTTCGGTAATGGTTTTGCCGTGCATGCTGTACGGCTGTGCCAGTGGGGCTCGTACAGTATTGAGTTCCCAATTGGCTTTGGGCATGGGTTTGGCAGATTGAATCCCGCTTGGTAGCTGGATGCGTACCGTATCGGTAGGTTTGCCTGCGCAACCATGCGGTATTTTTAGGGTAAAGCGGACATAACTGTCCTGTACGGCTTCGGTTTGGATGAAGCTCACGTGGGCGGATGCGCCGGTCGCAACCAGCCATAAGCAGGCGGCAAGCCCGCAGCTTTTTTGAGTGAAAAAGGACATGGAGTGCTTTCTATACAATCAATAATGAATAAAGGCAACGCGCGTCGTGCTCGCCGACGCGGTGCATATTGACATGGGATTGTTTAAAAAGTCGGTGGTGCGCGCGGGCTGGCCCAGCGCCAATGGGGTGTGGCAATGTCGACGAAATTTGGCTCAACTGCCGCCTGTCGCTGCTTGGATACAAAGGGCAGTACCGGCGCTTGCATCGGCGGAGCGGCGTTTGGCACGTGCGTCAAACAGGCCAAGCATTGTTGGTTGGCTTTGAGCTTCAGATCGGCAAAATTATCCGTTGAACGTGAGTGATCGCTATCCACCCACACGGTCATCATGCCCTGCGCGGTACACAGTGTCACGGCATGATTTTTTTGCCAGCTCGCCAGCCCGTGTGCAGGCGCGCTGAGCAGCGTCAGCGTGGCCAACAGGCTCAGCCAGACACCGCCGGTCAGGCGATCTGGCCAAACAAAACGACGCAGGGAGCGAAAAATCCGAAACAGGTGCATAAACACGGGCGGCAAATGAAGATGATATAACCATAACAGAATCCGCCGCGCGAATAAAGCGCTGAGCGATAAAACCACACAGTTCATTCATTTTGTTGTCGTGAAATACGTGTACAATCAAAACACGATTCATATTCAATGTGTCCCGCAGGGAATGTTGGTAGTGACTTGCATGGGCGCTTGAGGCGTGAGCGGGTGGGTAAAGATGGGCTGAAGTATGTGCTTCAGCGTTCACCTTAATTTTTTCAAGGAGATAAACATGGCCGGTCGTTTTGAACTCAAGCAAGCCAAGGACAGTCAATACATGTTCAACCTCAAAGCAGGGAATGGGCAAATTATTTTGACCAGTGAATTGTATAAAACCAAAGTAGCTGCGGAAAACGGCATCGAATCGGTACGTAAAAACGCACCGGATGATGGCCGCTACGAGCGCACGGAAAATAAAAACGGCGAACCGTATTTCAAGCTGAAGGCCGCCAATGGTCAGGAAATCGGCCGCAGCGAATACTACAGCAGCAAAGCGGCGATGGAAAACGGCATCGAGTCGGTGAAGAAAAACGCGCCGGATGCGGAAGTGGTGGAAAAACAGGTTTAATCTATACGCCGATTCCTGCGCTCATGAAAAAAGCACATCAATCGATGTGCTTTTTCTTTGCGGTGCGGGGATGTTTAAACCGTCTGCGCACCCACGTTGAAATAACGTGATTCAGGATGCGAGAAATAAAACCCGCTGATGGACGACGCAGGCCACATCGCGAGGCTCTCGGTCAGATACATGCCGATGGCGTTCGCATCCAATACGCGGAACAAATCAGACTTCACCTCATGCGCCGGACAGGCCGGATAGCCAGGCGCAGGGCGGATGCCTTGGTACTGTTCCTTAATCAGCTCTTGATTCGACAGCTCTTCTTCCGGCGCGTAGCCCCAATTCTGTTTACGGATTTTTTCGTGCAGGTATTCGGCAAATGCCTCGACCAAGCGGTCAGCCAAGGCTTTGAACATAATGCTGTTGTAATCATCATGCGCCGCTTCAAATGCGTCAATGCGCGCCTCCATATCCAAACCCGCAGTCACGGCGAACATGCCGACATAATCGGCTTTGCCTGAGGTCTGCGTCGCAACGAAATCGGTCAGTGATAAATTCGGGCGTTTCACGCCGTCAATCACCTGTTTCTCCGTGCGCTGACGACCTGGGTTCCAGCGCAGTAGCTCCTGCGTTTTCGCCTCATCCGCGTACAATACGATGTCATCGTCATTCAGCGTTTGTGCCGGATACAGGCCGTACACGCCTTTGGCGGTGAGCCATTTTTCCGCAACGATTTGGTGCAACATTTTTTGCGCATCATCAAATACCTTGCGCGCTTGTTCACCGACGATTTCGTCGTTCAAAATTTTTGGATACGATCCCGCCAAATCCCACACTTGGAAGAACGGCGACCAGTCGATGTACGGCACGAGCGTGGCTAAATCCATGTCCTCGATGATTTGACGACCGAGGATATGCGGTTGCGGTGGCGTGTAGTCTGCCCAGTCGATTTTGAGTTTATTCGCACGTGCGTCGGCTTCGCTGATCAGCGTTTGCCCTTTTTTATTGGCGTGCTGTTGGCGGATGCGTTCGTACTCGGCGTTGTGTTCGGCGAGGAATTGCTCGCGGTTGGACAGCAATTGTTGCAGCACGGTCACGGTGCGCGACGCATCGGGAACCCAGACCACGGGGCCGCTGTAATTCGGCGCGATTTTCACTGCCGTGTGTACGCGTGAAGTGGTCGCGCCGCCGATGAACAGCGGCGTTTGTCGTTCTTTGAAATACGGGTCGCGCTCCATTTCTGAGGCGACGTAGGCCATTTCTTCTAATGATGGTGTAATCAGACCAGACAAGCCGATCAGATCGGCATCGACTTCTTTCGCCTTTGCCAAAATCTGCGCGCATGGAATCATCACGCCCATGTTTTCCACATCAAAATTATTACATTGCAGCACCACGGTGACGATATTTTTACCGATGTCGTGTACGTCGCCTTTGACCGTGGCAATCACGACTTTGGCTTGCGAGCGTGAGGCGGTCGCATCGCCACGCGCGATGGCGGCGGCTTTTTCAGCCTCGATGAACGGAATCAAATGCGCCACGGCCTGCTTCATCACGCGCGCGGATTTGACCACCTGCGGCAGGAACATTTTGCCTTCGCCGAACAAATCGCCGACGACGTTCATGCCGTCCATCAGCGGGCCTTCGATCACCTCGATCGGTTTGTCGGCGGCGAGGCGGCATTCTTCGGTGTCTTCGTCGATGAACTGGGTGATGCCATGCACCAACGAGTGCGTCAGACGCTCGCGCACCGGCAGCTCGCGCCATGCGAGGTTTTCTTCTTTTTTCTTGCCGTCGCCTTTGAATTGCTCGGCGATTTCGAGCAGGCGCTCGGTCGCGTCGGAGCGACGGTTGAGCACCACGTCTTCGACGCGCTCTTTCAACTCAGGGTTCAGGTCGGCATATACGCCGAGCTGGCCGGCGTTGACAATGCCCATATCCATCCCCGCTGCGATGGCGTGGTAGAGGAATACGGTGTGAATCGCTTCGCGCACCGGCTCGTTACCACGGAATGAGAAGGAGACGTTGGACACGCCGCCGCTGACCATGGCGAACGGCAGGTTTTCCTTGATCCAGCGCGT
>CAYPYQ010000065.1:0-2162 GCA_964414735.1 uncultured Hydromonas sp. | reverse complement strand
AGCATTTCGCCGACATCGCGCTCATTCACGCCTTGCAGCAGCACCATATTCAGCTTGATTTGCTCGAATCCCGCGCCTTTGGCCATGCGCAGGCCGTGTAGTACTTTTGGCAGGCTGTCGTTCCCCGTGATCTGGCGCACGCATTCGCCGCGCAGCGAGTCGAGACTGACATTGATGCGTTTGAGCCCAGCGCGACGCAGATCATAGGCATGTATCGCCAGCCGTGTGGCGTTGGTGGAGAGTGACAGGTCGTCAATACCGTCAATGGCATTAATGTGATGCACCAACGATACTAAATCCTTACGCAGCAGCGGCTCGCCGCCGGTCAGGCGAATGCGGCGTGTGCCCAGTTGCGCAAAGGCATTGACCACGCGGGTGATTTCCTCGATACTGAGCCATGACTCGGGTATTTCAAATCCCCGAAAGCCTTTCGGAATGCAGTACGCACAGCGCAAATCGCAACGGTCGGTCACGGAGATGCGCAGATAGTCGATGGTGCGTCCAAAGCGGTCTTGTAGCATGGTTTAACTATAAAATGAAGTAGACTTGCGTGTATTGTATGACTGGTGGTTCAACTCGACACTACGCCGAATGGGGGATGTCCGCTGCGCATTGGTTGAAGGTACACTCGGCATATTATAAAACGCTTTTTCAATGATTCTATGAACGATTCTGCTCAACAAAACGCTTGCACTGCACCCGATTGGACTTCGGTGGATTTGAGTGATGCTCAGTTGGCGCGCTATTCACGGCATATTTTACTTGATGCGGTTGATTTGACGGGACAGGCGCGGCTGTTGTCCGCTCACATGTTGGTGGTCGGCTGTGGCGGGCTGGGTTCTGCCGCGATTCCAATTTTGGCGGCCAGTGGTGTGGGACGATTGACGATCATTGATGCGGATACGATTGAAATGTCTAATTTACAACGGCAGGTAAGCTATCGCACGGCAGATGTGGGGCAGTCGAAAAGCATGACGATAGCGAAGGTGATTGAACAGCTCAATCCTGATGTACGGGTACGCGTGGTGAATGAGCGCATCGGTTTGAGTGAACTGGTTCAGCTTTGCTCAGAGTCTCCCGTGGATGTGATGCTCGACTGTACGGATAATTTTGCCACGCGCCATGCGATTAACCGTGTGGCGGTGCAACAGCATATTCCGTTGGTGTCTGGTTCGGCGGTGCGTTTTGACGGACAGATTGCATTGTATGATCCACGCGCGGCGCACAGTCCGTGCTATGCCTGCGCGTTTCCCGCGCAGAACGAGCATGCGCCCGTGAGCGATGGCGCTTGCGCAACGCTGGGGATTTTTTCCCCGCTGGTTGGTGTGATCGGTGCGATGCAGGCGAGCTTGGCACTGCGCGTGGTACTGGGTTTAGCGGATAGCTCTATCGGACAATTACAGACGTATGACGCGCTCAATGGTGAATGGCTCAGTTTTGGCCTGAGTAAAAATTCCGAATGTCCGGTATGTTCAGCGCGAGCGGGCTAAGATTTTTTCGGACGAAAGGCTTTCGATACCGCCTCGTGTGTGTCGATATACGTGCCACCCATCAACTCGATGCAGTAAGGAATGGCGGCAAAAATACCGTGAACCAGAATTTTTCCTTCGCCATCACGCACGCCTTCTAAAGTCTCGGCGATGGATTTCGGGCGTCCCGGTAGATTGACAATCAGCGATTGCCCACGGATCACGGCTGTTTGACGGGACAAAATCGCGGTCGGTACATAGTGCAGGCTGATTTGCCGCATTTGCTCGCCAAAGCCGGGCATTTCACGGTCGGCCACGGCGACGGTGGCCTCGGGTGTGACATCACGCGGTGCAGGGCCGGTGCCGCCGGTGGTGAATACCAGTTCGCAGCCGTGCGTATCGCACAGTTCTATTAGCGTGGATTCTATTAAAGCCTGTTCATCGGGAATCAATCGAGATTCAAATACCAAGGGATTTTGTATTGCGCTGGTGAGCCAGTTTTGCAGCGCAGGTAAACCTTCGTCCACGTATATGCCGCTGCTGGCACGGTCTGAGATGGATACGAGGCCGATTTTTAGTGGATTTAGAGTTGTCATGGTGCGTTGTTTTTATTAACAGTTATTCATGATTAGAGAGGATGCACGGGCAGTAATTGATCTTGTTCGATCAGAGCGTCGGCGGCGACTTCGATCA
>CAYPYQ010000064.1:0-5730 GCA_964414735.1 uncultured Hydromonas sp. | reverse complement strand
ATTGTGTAATTTACGGCATTTTGATGTTTTATCCGCAAATAAGGACTCAAAGAACTGCACTGCCGTGGTCACAACCACCGGTGCATCCCAGTTCTCCATCGCTGTCCGCAACTTATCTTTAGAATCCTTACTCGGTAATTTTTCGCTATCAAAAGCGCTATGATGCTCCAATACAGCTTCAGCCAAATCATCACCAAAAGCCTCTCGAAAGACTCTCGCATTTTGCTCAATAATGCTGGTAAACGGAATCACATAAATTACCCGTCGCAAAGGCTTTTCTTGTTTCAACGCATGATCCAATGCAAATGCCATCGAAGCAAAGGTTTTACCACCGCCGGTGGGAACCGTTAAAGAAAATAAACCTCTTGGTTTATCCGTTTGACTGAGTACATCCTTTAAAATCATCTGACGCAGCTCATGAATCGGACTATTTGCCTTTTGAGCCAATTGCTCTAAAAACATACTCAGTCGATCTTGTAACGTCGATAATTCAATATTCAAAGAGTGTCGCGACTCTTGTTTTTCCAATTGCCGATAAAAACAATCTGTATCCACATAATCCGCATCCACCAAACACGAAAAGATCATGCGAATAAAAAAAGCCAATTGAAAACCCTCCAAACCAATGCGCCGATTTAAAAATGCAGCAGGCGAATTTAATCGCTCTGGCAAAGTAATTTCCATTTCCCATTGGTAATCTAAATCAGGGATGCAGTTAAGATAATCCAGACTTAGCCTCGCTTGAAGAGTTGATCTATTTTTACCGTCATCCGCACCATTAGCCAATCCAGCATGGTGCCCTGCAATACAAAAAGCCAGCATTTTGCCCATCACTCCCCAACGCTCAAAGGCTACTTGAGCACCCGCCGTGGCATGATCAACACGTTGAGTCGCACCCTTTAAACGCGCTTGGAACTCTCGCGTATATTTCCCTAAATCATGCAAAAGCCCCGCGACTTCAGCCCAATCAGATGTTGGAAAATAATAGGCATTTTTAAGAGCAATAGCAGCGACTTGATTTAGGTGATCGGATAACGTTTGCCAATCACTTTGATCTGAGCAAACCCCTGTGTGAGCAAAATAACGATACTGTTTTTCCATACCATCTTTCATTCGATCAAAAAATCAACATATGTCTATAAATTGTTATAATTGATGCCATTTTAAACATAACGCAATTTCGTCATTCAAAGAAATTTCACGTTAGCCAATCTCACTCCTTTTTTAAGCACATTATGTCGGTTCTTCCGAATATTCAAGATTCTGTGATCAAAAACCTCATCTCGCACCTCAAACCGTCTCAACGTTTCGCCACGCCCATGCCTTTTGGTTCGTCGGATGCGTTGTTATTGACGGCGTTGGCGCGGGTGCAGGGTTCGCAATCGTCGCGCACGTTTGTGGTGCTGTGCTCGGATGCGCAGGATGTGTCGCGTTTGCAGGCGGAGATGGGGTATTTCGCACCGAGTTTGCGGGTGTTGCAGTTGCCAGACTGGGAGACGTTGCCCTACGATCAGTTTTCGCCGCATCATGATTTGGTGTCGGAGCGTTTGCAGACTTTGTATGCGCTGACGCAGCGGCAATGTGATGTGCTGCTGGTTCCGGTGAGTACGGCGTTGTACCGTTTGTCACCGCCCTCTTTTTTGCTCGGGCGCTCGTTTTCGTTCAAGCAAAATGATCGTTTGAATGTGGATGCGTTGCGCGAGCAGTTGGTCAATGGGGGTTATAGCAATGTGAGTCAAGTGGTCGCGCCGGGTGAATTTGCTTTGCGCGGTGGTTTGGTGGATTTATTCCCGATGGGTGCGGCGCTGCCTTACCGTGTGGATTTGTTTGACGATACGATTGAGTCGATTAAAACATTTGATGTGGATACGCAGCGTACGCTGTATCCGATGCCGTCGGTACAGATGTTGCCCGGACGCGAGTATCCGACCGATGAGGTGGCTCGCGGTGCGTTTCGCAATGCGTGGCGTGAGCAGTTCGAGGGCGACCCGACCAAACATGCTATTTACAAGGACATTGCCAATGGCGTGTTCAACGCAGGGATTGAGTATTATCTGCCGCTGTTTTTTGAGCAAACGGCAACGCTGTTCAATTATTTGCCGAGCGATGCGACGCTGGTGCTGCATGGTGATGCGACGCAAGCGATTGAGCAATTTTGGAGCGACACGCAGACACGTTATAACTTTTTAAAAGGCGACATCACCACGCCGATTTTACCGCCGGAAAAATTGTTCCAACGCGAGTCGGAGTGGTTCGAGACGATGAAGCCATTTGCGCAATTAGCATTGCGCAAGCGCGATGAGGACAACAGCACACATAGCTCTTTTGCGCAACACATCCGTGCCGTTCCCGACGTGCAGGTATCGATCACCGCTCAGGATGAGCAGCCGTTTGCACGTCTGCAAAACGCACTGCGTGAACATGCTGAAAAAGGCACGCATACGATCGTATTCGCCGAGAGTCTGGGACGGCAAACCACGCTGTCGGACACGTTCGCACGACAAGGCATCACCACACACACGCTCACCGATTGGGCGCAGATCGCTGCACTGAACGATCCGAGTAAACTGTATATCAACCACGCACCGCTCGAGCGTGGCTTTACCGTACGTGATTTGCCTGATCTGCCAAATCTATGTCTGATTACGGAAAACGAGCTGTACGCCAGCAACAGTGGCACTCGCCGCAGCGCACGTCGTGGCGAGAAAACCTCAAACGTCGATATGATGATCGCCTCGCTGTCCGAGCTACGCGAGGGCGATCCGGTGGTGCATGTTGAGCATGGCATTGGCCGTTATCATGGCTTGATTAACATGGACCTGGGCGACGGCCTCACCGAATTTTTGCACCTGTCCTACGCCGACGATACCGCGCTGTATGTGCCGGTGTCGCAGTTGTCGGTGATTTCGCGCTATGCCGGTAATGATCCCGAACACGCGCCTTTGCACAAACTCGGTACCGACCGCTGGAGCAAGACACGCAAAAAAGCCGCCGAGCAAATTCGCGATACCGCCGCCGAGCTGCTCAATCTATACGCACGCCGCGCCATGCGCCAAGGTCATGCATTCCCATTGGACTTGGCCGACTACGAAGTATTTGCCAATGATTTTGGTTTTGAAACCACGCCCGATCAGGCCAGCGCGATTGCTGCGGTGACGCACGATTTGATCGCCAGCAAACCGATGGATCGCCTCGTGTGCGGTGACGTCGGCTTTGGCAAAACTGAGGTGGCGCTGCGTGCTGCGTTCATCGCCGCGATGGGCGGCAAACAGGTGGCCGTGCTCGCGCCAACCACCTTATTGGCCGAGCAGCATTTTCAGACCTTCTCCGACCGTTTTTCCAAATGGCCGATCCGCATTGCCGAGGTGTCGCGTTTTGTCTCGGGCAAAAAGACCACCGAGGTTTTAGAAGGACTTAACAAAGGCACGTTGGACATCGTCATCGGCACGCATAAACTACTCTCACCGAGCGTGCAATTTGACCGTCTGGGTTTGGTGATTATCGATGAAGAGCACCGATTCGGCGTGCGCCAAAAAGAAGCCATGAAAAACCTGCGCGCCGAGGTTGACATCCTCACCCTCACCGCCACGCCGATCCCGCGCACCATGGGCATGGCGATGGAAGGCGTGCGCGACCTGTCGGTCATTGCCACCGCGCCGCAAAAACGTCTGGCGATCAAAACCTTCATACGGCGTGAGGAAAAATCCGTGATTCGTGAGGCTGTATTGCGCGAGCTCAAACGCGGCGGCCAAGTATACTTCCTGCACAACGAAGTCGCCACCATCGAAAATCGCCGCGAGATGCTCGCCGAGCTGATTCCCGAAGCACGCATTGTGATTGCACACGGGCAAATGCACGAACGCGATTTGGAGCGCGTGATGCGTGACTTTTATCATGGCCGTGCGAATATTCTGCTGTGCACCACCATCATCGAAACCGGCATTGACGTACCAAATGCAAACACCATCATCATGCACCGCGCGGACAAATTCGGCCTCGCGCAGTTGCACCAGCTGCGCGGACGCGTCGGGCGCAGCCATCACCAAGCCTACGCCTACCTACTGATTCACCACGAAGACGCATTGACCACGCAGGCCGAGCGTCGCCTCGAAGCCATCTGCCAAATGGAGGAACTCGGCTCAGGATTTTTCCTTGCCATGCAGGACATGGAGATTCGCGGCGCGGGCGAAATTCTCGGCGAAAAACAATCGGGCAACATCACCGAAATCGGCTTTTCACTCTACAACGACATGCTCAACGCCGCGATCAAATCGCTCAAACGCGGCAAAGAACCCGATCTCTCCGCACCGCTGGGCATCACCGCCGAGATCAATTTACACACGCCCGCACTACTGCCCGATGAATACTGCGGCAGCGTGAATGAACGACTAAATCTATACAAACGCCTCGCCAGCGCGGCGGATGAAGCCACGCTGAACGATATTCAAGAAGAAATCGTCGACCGCTTCGGCGAACTACCAACCTCCGCCAAAGCCCTGATCGAAACCCATCGCCTACGTCTACGCGCACAAACTATGGGCATCATCAAAATGGACATCGCCGCATCGCTCGGACAAATCCATTTTGGTAAAAACGCCCCGATTGACGGCCTGTCAATGATTCAACTCATCCAAAAAGACCGCAATGTCAAACTCAACGGACAGGACAAAATTCGTCTGACCTACGAAATGCCCGAACTGCCCGATCGCGTGCTGCGCGTCAATCAAGTGCTGGATCAACTGCGCATCACCGCGACGGCGGATGATTGACTTAAAAACGTTTGAACTGAACGCACACGCTCGATAAAAGCAGTGATGCAAGGGGTTTGATTCCCGCGTGCGCGGGTATGGCGAAGTATTTTTTATAAATTGTGCCAATGCATGAAATCGTGATCTGAATCAGGTTTATGCTTTCCCTTTGTTTGAGTTTTTTGTTGTCACAATTGAATGAGTGCTGTTATCATCAATCAAAGTCGAAAATTTGATATCGGTCATCTTTGTCCAAAATAACGACCGACTACAAACTGATCTTTTAGATATGTTTTTGAATATCAATAGGTTATTTTTCCAATAGCGTGTTATGTGTCAGTTGAAAGAATGTTATTTGACATATAGTGACGCAGAAGTATAGTTAGGTGCGCTGTGAAATATCTCGATCGCTTTCAGGAAGTGCTAATTAATCCCACTCAGGAGCAGATGGAACTGCGGGACCCGATCATGGTGTTCTCCTTTTACCTATCTGGGCGTGTGGCGGTTCTTAGTCACTTTTCGGCTGAGATTCTAGAGCACCTAGATGAGGGCTTTTCCGCTCAACCGCTCGACGGTAGCCGCGTTGAGCGGGCAGACTCCCTAATGTGGCTCTGGCTACTCGGCGCGTATGAGATCGTTCGGACGATGACTCAAGCTGAGCAATGTTTTTCGGTTAGGGCCATGTCGGAGCTAAAAAACCTGAAGAAAATTCTGGCCACAGCACGTATGCCCTCCGCAAAAATGGAAAAGCCGGGTAGGCGCATTCCTGTCACATCAGACAGGAGTCCATCGGGCTGGGATTTTTCGAGCCGCGATCTACTCATGGGAGATCCGGAGGCGCCGGTATCGGCCAGATTTCTTTTGTCTGAGTTTGATCGGGTGCTATCGTCCATCGGCAAAGGTGACGTAGTCGCAGCGCACGCCGATAGTTACGAAGTGCGCACCTAACAATTCATTCAAGCCGACGCCGCTTCGCGGCGCG
>CAYPYQ010000063.1:0-3123 GCA_964414735.1 uncultured Hydromonas sp. | reverse complement strand
GGCATGACGGTGTACGACTACTGTCATCTGGGTCACGGGCGTATGGTAGTGGTGTTTGATATGGTGCAGCGCTGGTTGCGTGCGTCCGGCTACGACGTGACCTATGTGCGCAATATCACCGATATTGATGACAAAATCATCAAGCGTGCGCTGGAAAACGGCGAGCCGATTCGCGCCTTGACCGACCGATTTATCAGCGCGATGAATGAGGATTTCGCCGCGCTGGGCATTCAAAAGCCCAACCACGAGCCGCGTGCGACCGAATACGTGCAGCAAATGCTCGACCTGATCGGCACGCTGGAGCAAAACGGTTTGGCGTATCAAGCCGACAGCGGCGACGTGAACTACGTCGTGCGTGGCTTCAAAAAATACGGTCGCTTGTCCGGTAAATCATTGGATGAGTTGCGTGCGGGCGAACGTGTGGCGGTCGCCTCGGACAAACGCGATCCGCTGGACTTTGTACTGTGGAAAAGCGCGAAAGCCGAGGAGCCGGAAGATACCAAATGGGCATCGCCATGGGGCTTGGGCCGTCCGGGCTGGCACATTGAGTGTTCTGCCATGAGCAAAGCCTTGCTCGGTGACTGCTTTGACATCCACGGTGGTGGAGCGGATTTACAGTTCCCGCATCACGAAAACGAAATCGCCCAGTCCGAAGGCGCACTGTGTGGTGGTGATGGCTGCGCATGCGACGAACACGACAAGCCAACCGGATTTGTACGCTACTGGATGCACAACGGCTTCATTCGCGTGGACAATGAAAAAATGAGCAAATCGCTCGGTAATTTCTTCACCATCCGCGATGTGTTGCAGGAGTACGATGCCGAAGTCGTGCGCTTTTTCATCCTGCGAGCGCAGTATCGCAGCCCGCTCAACTACTCGGTGGATACGCTGGACGACGCACGTTCGGCATTAGCACGTCTGTACACCGCGCTTAAACCATTTGCTGGCTTGAGCATAGGCGAAGTGGATTGGGACGAGCCGCACGCCGCTGCCTTCAAAACCGCGATGGACGACGACTTCAATACGCCGGTGGCCGTATCGGTACTGTTCGAGTTGGCCAACCACATCAATAAAACCGCTGATGCCGCCGCCGCCCAACAGCTCAAATCGCTCGCAGGCGTATTGGGCTTGCTTGGACGCGAAGCCGAAGCATTTTTACAAGCGGGTGGTCAAAATGACGAAGTGGATGTCGCGCAAATCGAATCATTGATCGAACAGCGCAAAGCCGCGAAAGCCGCGAAAGACTTCGCCCAAGCCGATGCGATTCGCGCGCAATTGACCGAGATGGACATTGTGATCGAAGACAAACCGGGCGGTGCGGTGGATTGGCGTCGAGCTTGAGATTGAATCATTGGCAGTAAGCGCTTTTAGGATTGATTGTTAATATTCCTCTTGCTTTGCTATACATTACTTTTCTTGAAATGTGTTTGTACAATTTGCTTCGCTAATTTTGCATACGGGTTTATGTGTTGGAGATAACTAACTTTGCTATTGCTTATTGATAGGAGTAAAAATGAATAGCCATATTTCATTAGGGCGAATTGGAGCTCCTTTATTATTTGCTCTTTATTTTGTGAGACTATTTTTTGGCAAAAAGGAACCTTCTTCATTTCAAAAATACTTAATCAAAGTTCTGACCTTTTTTGTATTATGGATAGAGGTATATTTATTCGTATTAATTCTTTATCTATTTAAAAAAATTGATGCCATTCATTACTTTGCAGTAACTGGTGGATCCTTGATATTTTTTATTATGGGTTATGGTTATTTCAAGGAATTGAATATGGAAATGTCAAATTAACTTAGCTCGTAAGCATGATTAGCAGAGTACAATCATGCGAATGGTGTAAATTGCAAGGGGCAGGTTTGAAACCTGCCCCTACCCAATTGTGTGGCTGACTTTATTCCTCGAAAACCTAATTATTCATATCAATATCAGGTTTTCAATGGCCTTTGATTTATGAAGCCAGCGGATGAATGTGTCCAAAATCTTGCTTTTTCGCCACGCGTTTGCCTTTGACCAATTCCGGTTGCTTTTTATCGGTTACGCACTCGGCATTGATGATGACTTCCACGATGTCGGTTTTCGATGGCAGGTCAAACATTACATCCAGCAACACTTCCTCGACGATGGAGCGCAGGCCGCGCGCGCCGGTTTTACGCTGCATGGCGGTATCGGCAATGGCGTCCAGTGCCTCCGGTGTGAAGGTGAGTTTGACGTCCTCCATGTCCAGTAGGGCGGTGTATTGCTTGACCAATGCGTTTTTCGGTGCGGTCAGGATCTCGATCAAGGCTTCTTTGTCCAAGTTGTCCAAGCACGCCCAAACCGGCAGACGACCGATCAGCTCAGGAATCAGGCCGAATTTAATCAGGTCTTCGGTTTCCAATTCGGTGAGCAGCTCGCCGATGGAGCGCTCTTCCGGCTTGCGTACGTCAGCGCTAAAACCGATGCTGCCTTTTTCGGTACGGCCAGAAATGACTTTGTCCAGCCCGTCAAATGCGCCACCGCAGATGAACAGGATGTTGGTGGTGTCCACTTGGATGAACTCTTGGTTCGGATGTTTACGGCCGCCTTGTGGTGGAATGGACGCAACGGTACCTTCAATCAGTTTGAGCAAGGCTTGTTGTACGCCTTCGCCCGACACGTCGCGCGTGATCGATGGGTTTTCGCTTTTACGCGTGATTTTGTCGATCTCATCGATGTAGATGATGCCTTTTTGCGCTTTTTCCACGTCGTAATGGCAGGCTTGTAGCAGCTTTTGTACGATGTTTTCAACGTCTTCGCCAACGTAGCCCGCTTCGGTCAGGGTGGTTGCATCGGCCATGACGAAGGGGACATTAAGCATGCGTGCCAAAGTCTGTGCCAGTAAAGTTTTACCCGAACCGGTCGGACCGATCAGCAGGATATTGCTTTTAGCCAGTTCGACATCGGTACGCAGTTTTTCATTTGCGTGGCGTAGGCGTTTGTAGTGGTTGTACACCGCGACAGACAGCACTTTTTTCGCGGGTTTTTGACCAATAACGTAGTCGTCTAAGTGTTCTAAAATTTGCTGCGGCGTTGGCAGCTCGGTCTTTTCGGTTTCTTTAGTGCCGGAATCGTTGGTTTCTTCCAGCTTCAGAATG
>CAYPYQ010000062.1:0-1668 GCA_964414735.1 uncultured Hydromonas sp. | reverse complement strand
GGGATTTCGTGCCAAGTTGACAGTGGAGTTTCCAGTCTTGATTTTCCCGGGAGTAATAGAGGGGCATCAATGGCATTTGGCGTGTGAATTTTCCAATTGGATTGAGGCGGCTTTTGCCTGAATCAAGATGGCAGCATCGTAGGTTATCTGTGTATTTTGCATACTGAGAATGACTTGCGGTGGGTAGAGCGCTGGTGGAGCGTGCATCAGTCTATGCCTATTGGAAGAATCCATGAATCAATCAACACAATTTGCCAAAACGTTGTGGCACGCGGCGTGAGCTTGCTGTGGACGTTGGGGCAGTCGTTCATCAACCTCTCGCTGCGGCTCTCGCCGATGAAATTTGTGGTCACGCTGCCCGAACCCTTCGCGCCTCACGCATACCGCGCCGCCCAGCGCCGGTATTGCCGCGTGCGCAGGGCGCTGCCCACTTGCTGGCCGATCAGCGCGCGCAGGGGCGACACGCCGGGCTGTGGCGCGCGGCTCTGGCTGAGTTGCTTGAGCTGAAACTTCACCAGCGCCATCACGGCCATCGAGGCCAAGGGCTTGCTTTTCCAGGTAACGGGCGGCAGCGCCGGGGCCGGGTCTTGCCCGGCTTGCCATTGCTGCGGCAGCTTGGGCGCGAGGGCCAGCGCAGTGGCCATGCCGATCATGTCCACCCCGCTGGCGATGACCTGCTCGGCCACGGCCCGGCGGCGGATGCCGCCCGTGACCAGGATGGGCATGGCGGCCACGGTGCGGATGTCGCGCGCAAATTCGGCAAAGTAGGCCTCGCGCGCCAGCGTGCGGCCATCGCGCGCCTGGCCTTGCATGGCGGGGGCTTCGTAGCTGCCGCCGGAAAGCTCCACCAAATCTACCCCCAGCGGGTTGAGCATTTGCACCACGGCGCGGGCGTCGTCAGCGCTGAAGCCGCCGCGCTGAAAGTCCGCCGAGTTGAGCTTGACAGCCACCGCAAAGCCGGGCGACACCGCTGCGCGCACGGCCTTGACGGCCTCCAGCAGCAAGCGGGCGCGGTTTTCCAGCGAGCCGCCCCAGGCATCGCTGCGCTGGTTGGCCAGCGGCGAGAGGAATTGGCTCAGCAAATAGCCGTGCGCGGCGTGGATTTGCACGCCAGTGAAGCCCGCCTGCTCGGCCAGTTGCGCGGCGCGGGCAAAGCGCTGGATCACGTCTTGAATGTGCGCCGCCGTCATGGCCTGCGGCGGGGCGAAGTGCTTGGAGAATTTGCCCATGTCCAGCGCAATGGCCGAAGGCGCCCAGGTTGGCGGGCATTTGGCGGCCAGGGTGGCTGAGCTGCATCCAGAACTGTGCGCCTTGTGCGCGGCCAATCTGCGCCCAGCGGCGGAATTTGTCGAGCTGACGATCGTCTTCCAGCACCACGCCGCCGGGGCCGGTCATGGCGCGGCCATCGATCATCACGTTGCCCGTCAGCAGCAAGCCCGCGCCGCCCTCGGCCCAGGCCTGATAGAGGCGCAGCAGCGCTGGCGAAGGGGCCTGATCGGCATCGGCCATGTTTTCTTCCATCGCGGTTTTGGCGATGCGGTTGGCGAGCCTGATGCCATTGGGCAGGAGCAAAGGGGTAAATACAGTCATGGATACCTCGGAGGTTGAAAACATACACGGTGTTGCAGTTAATTGGATAAAAGTATAGAGTTAAAGTTATGTTTAAGG
>CAYPYQ010000061.1:0-14358 GCA_964414735.1 uncultured Hydromonas sp. | reverse complement strand
CTGCTTCGCCGTCTGCGTGCGCCCATCGTGACTCCAGCCCGGTGGCGCAAACACATAGCAAAAGCGTTGCCACGCGGTCAGATTCGGCATACGCACATCGTGCCAAATATTTTTCAGCTCATAAGTAAACAGCGCCCACGGCGAGCGGCTCTCCGGCGCAGACACCGTACCGTAGCGGATTGGCTCGGGATCGCGCCCTTCCTCCTCAAACGTACCGAATAGTTTATCCCACGCGATGAACAGCATCCCCATATTCTTATCCAAATACGGCGTATTGCTCGCATGATGTACGCGGTGATGCGACGGCGTCACCAAGATTTTCTCAACCCAGCCCAGTTTACCGATGGCCTGCGTGTGTACCAAATTACCGTAAATCTGCGTCACCGCATACGCAAACATAATGTGCAAGGGATGAAAACCCAACCACGCCAACGGCATGAAATACACATAGCGATACAAAGGCTGGAGCACCGACGAGCGAAAACCCGTGGTCAAGTTATACTCCAGCGAATTGTGATGTGTGCTGTGCATCGCCCAAAACAGACGCGAACTGTGATCCACCGTATGCTGCGTCCAGTACGCCAAATCCTGCAAGATAATCAACAACGCCCAATACAACACACCCTTGCTCTGCCAATCCACCATCCGATGCACAAAGCACCAGCCCAGCACCGCGAACGACAAGCCTTTAAACAACATATCCAAGCCCAAATTCGACAGGGCAAAGGTCGCGCTGGTCAAGCTGTCCTTGAGCGAATACAGACGCAGACCACGCAGATTCGAGTACGCCAATTCCAGCACAATCACCAACACAAACAACGGCACACTATACGTATAAATAATCTCTTGATTCAACCAATTCGGCATAACACACCCACCACATCAAAACCTATTCTTAAGAAAATACGGAAAAAGTAAAACCCTACTTTTTCCGCGTTTTCTTAACCTTAACTCTATCGGTTATTCGCCGCCAACTTCGCCGCAAAACCGATCAGCGCCACACCCGCCAAACGCTTCGCCCACACCTGCGCGGAAGGAAGCCCCTTCAAACGCAGCGCGACCCAATTGCCCAACAGCACCAAACCCAACTGATACAGCAGGCTGATCAGCGTCACATGCAACATCATCACCGCGAGCGTCCACGGACTGGCCGACGGCGTTAAAAACAACGGGAAAAACGCCACGAAAAACAACATCACCTTCGGATTGGTCAAACTCACCAGCGCCGCGCGTCGCGCATACTGCCACGACGATTGCACCACAGCCACATCCGCCGTCAGCGTACTGCGCTGCGCGCGCAACAAACCCCACGCCATCCACAGCAAATACGCCACACCCAACCACTGCAAAGCTGTGAACACCGTCGGATTCGCCTGCATTACCGCCGCCAAACCCAGCGCCGCACCGATCATCCACACCGCATCACCGAGCAACGTACCGACGACCGCTGACGCACCCGCACCCATACCGCGCCGCGCCGTCGCATCCAAAATCGCCAACATCCCCGCCCCCGGAATAAACTGAAACAACAACACCGCCGAGACAAACGACGCGTAATGCTCAATCCCAAACATCACCGGCCTTTATAAAAACACGACGCACTCCCGAAGCAGTGCGCCGCCATTCATCGCTACAAAGATCAATCCACCTCATCAATCCAAGCCTGCTGAATCGCCTCCAGCACCTTCTCCCCGCCACGGCTGTGATCGTCGTCAAACTCAGGCAATGCCACCACCCAATTATGCAAATCCGTAAACCGCACGGTTTTTGGATCCACCTCCGGATGCGTGTCTGCCAATTGAATCGCGATTTCTAATACTTCAGTCCATTTCATCGTGTTTCCTTTGTATCAAAATTTTTCAGAAACAAAGCTTTTCACGCTCTCGATAGCATCTGCCAACCCAGCCACATCCGTACCACCGGCCTGCGCGAGGTCTGGGCGGCCACCGCCTTTACCGCCGATTTGTTGGGCGACGTGGTTGACGACTTCGCCGGCTTTGATTTTGCTGGTGAGGTCTTTGGTAACCCCAGCGAGCAGGGTGACTTTATCGGCAGCCACGACGCTGGCGAGTACGATGACGGCGGTACCGAGTTTGTCTTTCAGGCTGTCCATGGTGTTGCGCAGCATGTCAATGTCCGCACCTTCGAGCGTGGCAGTCAGTAATTTCACACCATTCACGTCCACCGCTTGAGCGGCGAGGTCACCGCCTTGCGCTGCGGCGAGTTTGCCTTTGGCGGCGTTGAGCTCTTTTTCCAGTGCTTTGATTTGCTCTTGCGTACCTTGGATGCGTTCGACCAATTCAGACGGCGCGGATTTGAGCGCGGCGGCGGCTTGGTTGACCTGATGGGCGAGACCTTGCGTGTAGGCGAGTGCGTTCAAGCCAGTGATGGCTTCGATGCGGCGCACGCCTGCGGCTACACCACCTTCGGAGATAATTTTAAATAATCCGATGTCGCCGGTGGCGTGTACGTGCGTACCGCCGCAGAGTTCTTTGGATTCGCCGATGGTGAGGACGCGCACTTCGTCGCCGTATTTTTCACCGAACAGCATCATTGCGCCGCTGTTTTTCGCGTCGTCAATCGCCATGACCTGCGCGCTGGCTGGCTGATTGGCGAGGATTTGCGCATTGACCCAGTATTCGATTTGCGCGATTTCGTCCGCCGTGACCGCTGCGTTGTGCGTGAAGTCAAAACGGGTTTTGTCGGCGTCAACCAATGAGCCTTTTTGCTGAACGTGTTCGCCAAGCACACGGCGCAGCGCGGCGTGCATGAGGTGCGTCGCCGAGTGATTGCGCACGGTGGCGGCGCGTTTTTCAGCAAACACGGTGGCGTTCATCGCCGCGCCGATTCTGACCGACCCGGAATCCACGCGCACATGGTGGCCGAATACGTCCGGCAGGACTTTGGTGGTGTCGCTGACGGTGAGCTGCCCTTGCGGATGCGCGAGCACGCCCTGATCGCCGACCTGACCGCCGGATTCGGCGTAGAACGGCGTTTTATCGAGGATGACGATGCCGGTGTCGCCTTGGTTCAGTTGCGTCACGGTTTCAAGTTTGTCCTCCGCCGTGCGGTACAGCGCGAGTACGTTGAGGTTATTGCCATGCGTGCCGTCGTAGCCGGTGAATTGGGTTTTCGCGCCATCATATTCGATTTTGGCATCCATTTTGAATTTACCCGCAGCGCGTGCGGCTTCTTTCTGCGCGTTCATCGCCGATTCAAAGCCCGCTGTATCCACCGCAAAATCGCGCTCGCGGCAGACATCGCCGGTCAAATCGAGCGGGAAGCCAAAGGTGTCGTGCAGTTTGAACGCCACGTCACCCGAGAGCATACCGCCCGCAGGCAAAGCCGCCAGCTCGGTGTCGAGAATGTCCATGCCGTTGGCGATGGTTTCAAAGAATCGTTCTTCCTCTTGCAACAGGGTTTGCGTGACCACACTTTGTTTCGCCGCGAGGTTCGGGTAGGCTTCGCCCATTTCCTTGACCAACGGCGCAACGAGCTTGTGGAAAAACGGCGTGCGTATACCGAGTTTGTAGCCATGACGAATCGCACGGCGAATAATGCGGCGCAGCACGTAGCCACGGCCTTCGTTACTCGGAATCACGCCATCTGAGACGAGGAATGAGCAGGCACGAATATGGTCAGCGATCACGCGCAGCGACGGATTATCCGCATCGGCACAGCCGGTTTCGCGCGCAGCCGCGCCAATCAAATTGGCAAACAGGTCAATCTCGTAGTTGGAATGCACGCCCTGCAAAATCGCCGCCAGACGCTCCAAGCCCATACCGGTATCCACGCACGGCGCAGGCAGTTTCACTACGGAGCCGTCCTCTTTCATGTCAAACTGCATGAAGACGTGGTTCCAAATTTCGATGAAGCGGTCGCCATCTTCATCCGGCGAACCCGGAGGGCCACCCGCGATGTGCGGACCGTGATCATAGAAAATCTCACTGCACGGACCACATGGGCCGGTGTCGGCCATCATCCAGAAATTATCCGATTTGTATTTGCCACCCTTGTTATCGCCAATGCGAATCACGCGCTCAGGCGGCAGACCGATGACCTGCGTCCAGATGTCGTAGGCTTCGTCGTCATCAATGTACACGGTGGCCAACAGGCGCTCCGGCGCGAGGCCGTAGACTTTAGTCAACAGCTCCCAGCCCCACTCGATGCTCTCTTTTTTGAAATAATCGCCGAACGACCAGTTGCCCAGCATTTCAAAAAAAGTGTGGTGACGCGCGGTATAGCCGACGTTTTCCAGATCATTGTGCTTGCCACCCGCGCGCAAGCAGGCTTGCACCGAGGTCGCGCGATTGTAATTGCGCTTATCTAAACCAAGGAATACGTCCTTGAACTGCACCATGCCTGAGTTCGTAAACATCAGCGTTGGATCGTTGGCCGGAACAAGCGAAGACGACGGCACGACGGTGTGGCCGCGTTCGGCATAAAAATTGAGGAATGCGGAGCGAATTTGTGCGACTTGCATAATGATCCTAAAAATACGGGAAATGAGTTATAAACCCACGCATTATATAGGATTCGGGCGAATTGGCGAAGGGGTTATGGATTTTAGGATCAGGAGTTCGTAGGGCGGTGCAAATGCAACGTATGTCGGATACAAGTATCCGACATACGTCCTGTGAATTACTGTTGTAGATGTAACTAAGTCTGCCTAATCAATGTATCTCGCGCCAATTGACCATGCAGTTTCCACGAAGTCGAGCCAAACGTCGCTGTCAGGCAAATGAACGCTTCTTTTTTCAGGGAGGTTTGCTGTTTGAGCGTTTGCGTGCAAACGCGAGTTGCAAACCGACCTAATGCAAGCGTTCATTGTTTTGCATGACCGCGAACTTGATTTTTTTGAATCCTTTTTGTATCAAGACAAAAAGGATTCGCCCCGCGGCGGAGAGCGGAATGGTTAAGACTACAGTCGGATACAAGTATCCGACCTAAGCTATTTCAATTATTTAACGCGATAAACAGCACACAACTTATGCCCGTCGGGATCACGAACATAAGCCAGATACAGCGCACCTAAACTGCCTTCGCGCAAGCCGGGTGGATCTTCGATGGACAAACCGCCATGCGCCACCGCCGTATCGTGAAACGCATGAACTTGCTCGGCGGAACTGCATTTGAAACCCATCGTTGCGCCATTTGAAACGCTGACGGGTTGTCCGTTAATCGGCTCGGTGATCCCCAACACATTTCCGTCATGGCGATAAAACAGTCGCGCTTGACCTGTGGCATTTTGATTGCGTACACCCTCACCCGCGCCCAAAACACCGAGTACGGCATCATAAAATCGCTTAGAGCGCTCTATATCGCTTGATCCCAATACGATGTGATTAAACATATCAAAATTCCTTTTAAAAGTATTGAATTTTACCGCCCAAGAAACCAACGGTTCGTCACGATGATGGACGCACTGTGTTCAGCATTCCACCATATTCACCGCCAAACCTCCTTTGGAGGTTTCCTTGTATTTATTTTTCATGTCCGCACCGGTATCGCGCATGGTTTTGATGACCATATCGAGCGAAACGTGGTGCGTGCCGTTACCACGCAGTGCCATACGCGCGGCGTTGACGGCTTTGATCGCGCCCATGGCATTGCGTTCGATACATGGGATTTGCACGAGTCCGCCGACCGGATCGCAGGTGAGGCCGAGGTTGTGCTCCATGCCAATTTCGGCGGCGTTTTCAATCTGCCCGCAAGTTCCACCCATCGCTGCGGCCAGACCCGCCGCAGCCATAGAGCAGGCCACACCGACTTCGCCCTGACAGCCGACTTCTGCGCCGGAGATGGAGGCGTTGAGTTTGTAAAGAATACCAATCGCACCGGCGGTCAGGAGGAAATCGCGCACGCCTTGTAAATTGGCATTCGGCACGAATCGGTCGTAGTAGTGCAGCACGGCGGGGACGACGCCCGCCGCGCCGTTGGTCGGGGCGGTGACAACGCGTCCGCCGGAGGCGTTTTCTTCATTGACGGCAACAGCGTAGAGATTGACCCAGTCCATGACGGTGAGAGGATCGGACAGGCCACGCTCGGCGTTTTTGGTCAGTTGTTTGTACAAATCGCCTGCGCGGCGCTTGAGATTCAGCCCGCCTGCGAGGTAGCCGAACGCATCGGGATTGCCAATGCCGCAGCCGCGACGCACACAGTCCTGCATGACTTGCCAGATGCGATCGAGCTGCTCGTTGATCTGCTCGGTATTGCGCCATGTGCGCTCGTTTTCATACATCAGATGGGCGATGCTCTGACCGTGGTTTTTGCATTGTTCGAGCAATTCTTTGGCGGAGCGGAATGGGTATTTAACCTCTTCGTACGCGCTCAATACCGGCACAGGATCCATGTCCACACTGGCAATGAAGCCGCCACCGACCGAGAGGTATTTTTTTTCAATCAGTTCGATACCTTCGCCGTCATAGGCGGTAAATTTCATGCCATTCGGATGCTCGGCGAGCGCCTGACGACGGTGCATGACGAGGTCGTGTTTGAATTGGAACGCCACTTCGTGGGCATCCAGCAAACGAATGCGTTGATCGAGCGCTACTTCGTCCAAGCGAATCTGGATGTGATCCATCGGGATTTCTTCGGGCGTGTAGCCCATCAGCCCGAGTAGCACGCCTTTATCCGTGCCGTGGCCGATACCGGTCAAACCGAGCGAGCCGTAAAGCTGCGCACAAACGCGTGTCGTTCGCGTCAAAACCGCTTGTTTTTCCAGTAACTCGACGAACATTTTCGCCGCACGCATCGGCCCGACGGTATGTGAACTGGACGGCCCAATGCCGATTTTAAACAGGTCAAAAACAGAAACTGCCATGCTACAACCCCTTTCTTTGTGTGATGTGTGTTGGTTTAATAATTATTGGTTTGTTATTGGTATTTTTAATTCGTATTTTTAATTCGCTATGGTGTTTTGTGTTGTTCGAGGTAGTGCCCCAGCCATGCAAAAAAGGCATCGGTCGTGCGCGTGACATTGAGCCGCATCATGGTCGATGCACCCAATTTCGGCGAGAACAAACTGCCCGGCGCTACCAGCCAGCCGTCGTTTTTCGCCGCCAGTGCCAAAGCATTGGTATCCACGCCGGTATCGACCCATAAAAAGATGCCTTCCTGCGCATGTTCGGGGTATTGCAATCCGATTTGGGGTAATTGTACGCGCATCTGCTCATGCGCTGTGGCCAAACGCTGCCGTAATTTTTCGAGATGACGGCGTTGCTGCCCATCGATGAGCAAACGATGCACGATGCGCTCATTCAACTCGGAGCACACCATGGCCGAGAGCATTTTGCGCATGATGATGCCCTGTGTGTGCTCCTGCGGACAGCACAGCAGCCCGACGCGCAAGTCCGCACCGAGACATTTGGAAAAACTGGCAATATAGAACACGCGCTTGAGCTGATCCAGCGCCGCATAGCGCAGCGCCGGTGCGCCTTTGCTCAAACCGGTGTGCAGATCACCGTAAATATCGTCTTCGAGCATGTAGGCGTCGTATTCCTCCAGCAGGCGCAGTACCTGATACGCACGCGCAGGCGTAACGCCATAGGATGTCGGATTGTGCAGCACGCTATTGGTCACATACAGTTTGGGTCGCTCGGTCTGCATGATGTGGGTCAGCACGTCAATGTTCGGCCCGTCCGGTTCGCGCGGCACGGGTATCACGCGCAAGCCCTGCGCTTGCAAACATCCGTACAACCAGAACCAGCACGGATCATCGACCAGAACGGCGTCGCCCGGATTGAGAAAATAGCGCGCCACCAGATCAATCGCCATGGACACGCCGTTGGTCGTGACCACCTGATCGGGCTGCGCGTGTATGCCCAGCGGGTGCAATTGCACCACGATCTGCTCGCGCAACGGCGCGTAGCCACTGACATGACCATAATCGTAAATATGCGCATCGGTGCTGCGCGTCACAGCACGTACCGCCACACCCATGCGCTCGTTTTCCAACCATGAACGCGGCAAAATCCCGCTGCCCGGCGTGCGGTCATCGGGCAAATCGGAAAATAGATGGCGCAACAGCCATTTCGCATCCACCACACTGGTTTCCTGAAATGCGAGCAGATTTTTCTGTGCCGAATCCGGCTCGGATTTAGCCACATGAATCGCCTGCGCCACGTAAAAACCCGAGCCGGCGCGCGAGGTCAGCGTACCGGCAGCCACCATTTTTTCGTAGGCATTGACCACGGTGAAACGCGACACGCCCAGCTTGTCGGCCAACTGACGTACCGACGGCACGCGCGCACCGGGCGCGTAAAAACGCATCTCGATGCGCTCATTGAGCCACGCAACCACGGCATCGACCTTGTTAAACCGAGGATCAAGTGCGCTCGGATTCATCGCTTTGAGCAACTGCGGGCTCACCGGCGGGTGATCTTCGGTCGGATTTGTCACAGACGCATTGATCGATTGATCGGTAAGTGTATTGTGTTCCATAACGGTACAGTTTAAAAATTGTTTTTCAAATTGTATCGTTACTGTATCGTAATTTTTCAGTATTGTGTCAACATTTATTGCCTGTTGGAACATGAATGACTCATCACTCACACGACACTCAGCGCGGCGTATTATTCGGTCTGTTGGCTGTAACGATGTTTGCGCTCAGTTTGCCCATGAGCAAACTGGCTATTGGTAATTCAACAGCACCGTATTTATCACCGTGGTTCTTGGCCTATGGTCGTGCGGCTGTAGCAGGCGTGTTGTCAATCGGCTATCTGTATCACAACCAAGCGGTTCTCCCTCAAGGGCGACAATGGCGCTATTTGCTCTATATCGGTTTAGGTAACGCACTGGGATTCCCTGTCTTGCAAAGCCTTGGCTTGCTTTACGTACCATCCTCACATGCCGCTGTGTTCAATGGTTTGTTACCACTGGCGACGGCAGCCATAGCCGCCTTGCTGTTTCGTCAACATGCACCACTGCGTTTTTGGTTCTGGGCGTTACTCGGTGCAGCGCTGGTGATGGTATTCGCGGTATGGCGTGCCTATCAAGTGGATGGCATATTGACCCTGCACTACGCGGATGTGTTGATCTTTATCGCGGTATTGCTCTGTGGCTATGGCTACGCCTATGGCGCCAAACTCAGCCGCGAGTTGCCAGCGCCTCAGGTGTTGTGCTGGATGTTGGTGTTGTTTTTACCGATTACGCTACCGGCTTCTTTGATGACTTGGCCTGAGCGCAGCATTCCCGTTAGCGCATGGCTCGGATTTGTCTATGTCGCTGTGTTTTCGATGTGGGTGGGCATGATGATCTGGTACCACGCCCTGCATATCGGTGGTGCAGTTCGGGTCAGTCAAGTGCAAATCATCCAACCATTTTTAACGATTATGTTCTCTGTGCCTTTATTGGGCGAACGCTTTGAATGGCTCACCCTACTATTTGCCGGTGCAGTGGTGTGGACGGCGTATATGGGCAAAAAAGTGCCGATTCAAACCACCGCAACTCATGGTAAATTATCCAGATAAACCGGCACTCACCCCTCTGCCGATCATCGGTTTGGCTTTAAATTGAAGGAATTTATGATATTCAAGCACCAGTTTTTTAACGATTATTCAGAAACCGCGCATCCGGCGTGCCTGGCCGCAGTCGCGCTCAACCCAACCCAGCAGGAATCCGGCTACGGCTTGGACAACATCAGCGCCCATGCGCGTGATTTGATCCACGCACAGATTCACTCACCGAACGCGGACATACACTTTATCAGCGGTGGCACACAAGCGAATCTGACCGTGATCGGCTCGATTTTGCGTCCGCACGAAGCGGTGATTGCGACCGAAACAGGCCATATTTCCACCCATGAAACCGGCGCGATCGAAGCAACCGGCCACAAGATCATTCACACGCCACATGTGAACGGCAAACTCACGCCAGCCGCAATTGACTATGTGCTGCGCACACACCCGAATGAGCATTCGGTCAAGCCACGTATGCTGTTCATCTCGCAATCAACCGAGCTGGGTACGGTGTACAGCAAGACCGAATTGCAAACGCTGCGCGCGCTGTGCGACGCGCACAACCTGTATCTCTACATTGACGGCGCACGCATGGCGATGGCATTGACCGCCGAAGGTGGTGATGTGACGCTGGCGGACATTGCGCAGTTGGCCGATGCGTTCTACATCGGTGGCACGAAAAACGGCGCGCTGCTCGGCGAAGCGATTGTTATCGTTAATCCGGCGCTGCAAAGCGATTTTCGCTACGCGCTCAAACAACGCGGCGCACTGCTCGCCAAAGGCCGCGTGATCGCCAGCCAGTTTGTCGCCTTGTTTGAACACGATTTGTATTTTGAACTGGCGCGCCATGCGAATACCTGTGCGCAACGCTTGCGTCAAGGATTGAGCGAACTCGGATTCACCTTTCAAACCGACTCACCGACCAATCAGATTTTCCCGATCCTACCCAATCGTTTGATTGAGCCATTGCAAAACCATTACGGTTTTTACGTCTGGGAAACCTTGGACAACAATACCGCCGCCATTCGCTTGGTCACTTCGTGGGCAACACCAATGGAAAAAGTCGAACAGTTTTTAGCCAATGTTCGTCAGTGGATGTAACGCATTTTCCACCTTCCAAAAGACTTTTATGAAATCCACATTACTGTTTCTGTTCGTTGCCGCACTCGGTAATTTTTCCTACCACATCGGACAAAAGGCGCTGCCGTCGAACGCCAATCCGATGGTGCTGCTGATGGTGATTTACGCCATCGCTTTTGGGTTTTGCGCCGCTTTGCTGCCGTTCTTCAAAGGGACGGAAACCCTATCCGTCGTGAAATTGCTGAGCGTTTGGCAAATTTGGTTGGTCGCATTGGGCGTTCTACTGATTGAAATCGGCTTTTTGCTCGCCTATCGCAGCGGCGGTTCGGTGCAGTGGTCGGGCGTTGCGGTGAACGGCGCGGCGGCGCTGCTGCTCATCCCCGTGGCGATTTTCGTGTTCCGCGAATCGCTCTCGCTGGAGAAAATTATCGGCATCGTCACCACACTTATCGGGCTGTATTTTTTAGTCAAAGATTAAACAGGGAATTTGCATCATGAAACTGCCTTTTTATATCAGCAATGTATTCGCCGAATCCGCTTGGGGCGGCAATCCACTGGCCATCGTACCACTACTGGACGGTCAAACGCTGGACACCGCGACCATGCAGCGCATCGCGCGGCAGTTTAACCTATCCGAAACCGTGTTCATCACGCCGCCAACCGCATCTCATCATGCAGCACATTTGCGGATTTTTACACCGTCCTATGAGTTACCTTTCGCCGGTCATCCAACCATCGGCTCGGCGCAATGGCTGCATCAGCATTTAAATCTACCCGATACATTCACCCTGACCACGCCAGCCAAAACAGCCACCATCACACAGCGTGAGGGCGTGTATCGCTTCGCGCTGTCGGGTTATGAATCCGCACCGTGCTCCTTCACTCCTGAGTATCTGGCGCAAGCCTTGGGTGTGCAATTGAGCGACGTGGCCGCTGGCTATCAATGGATGAACGCCGGCACATGGCAGCTCATCGTACCGCTGACTTCGCGCGAAGCGGTCATGCGGGCACAGCCAAATATGGCACTGCTGCTCGATACCTCTAACCCACACTTTCGCCACACGGCCTACATTTGGCATGAAACACAAGGCGCAGTGACCTCGCGCTATTTTTTCAGTTACAACGGCACTCTGTTCGAAGACCCCGGCACCGGCTCGGCCTGCGCGAATCTGGGTGCATGGGCGCATGAAGCAGGCTTCGCACCCGTTTCATGGAAAATCACGCAAGCCGAAGCGATTGAGCGCCCGAACCATTTGTATTTGAATGTGTCCGAGGAAGGCGCCATTCAAGTCGGCGGGCGTGTCATGCCGTTTGCGCACGGCGAATTGCACATTTTTTAATTTAACCGTATTGATTATATGTTCCGCAAATACCACCCACCCACACTGCGTGAAATCCGCCAAGACAGCGCCCTATCGACCTTCGTCGCGCCCCTGATCGCCAATTTGGCGAGCTACGGCGGGCCGCTGGCCATCGTCATCGGTGCGGCGCAGGCCGGCCATGCATCGGCCGAGCAAATTACCTCGATGCTGTGCGTGATCGCACTGATGGTGGGCATCGCCAGCATCGCACTGTCCTACCTCACACGTACGCCGATCATCACGGCGTGGAGTACGCCCGGCGCGGCTTTTTTATTAACGGCGCTGCCGACGGTCACGTATGCGGAGGCGATTGCGGGCTTTATCATCGCCAACGGGATTATTTTCCTGATCGCGTATTCGGGGATGTTTGATACGGTGATGAATAAGTTGCCGAAAAGCATCGCCGCCGCGCTGTTGGCGGGGATTTTATTCCGTTTTGGCGTGAACAGCTTTGCCATGCTCGGATCGGAAGCGGGCTTGGTGCTGGTGATGCTGTTGACTTATGTGCTGTTCAAACGCTTTTTGCCGCGCTACGCCACGCTGTTTGTGCTGCTGGCGGGCTGCCTGTATGTGTTTGGCTGGCAACACGCATCCGTACCGCACGTACCATTGCACATCTCCAGCGTGGTGTGGACGACACCGCAATTTACGTGGAATGCGTTGCTAAACATCGGTTTGCCACTGAGTTTAATCACTCTGACCGGCCAGCAAATTACCGGTATCGCGGTGCTGCGCGCCTCAGGCTATGACGCCAATCAAGCACCGGCAAAGCCTCTGGTCGGCCTGACGGCTTTTCTCTCGACCCTCACCGCGCCATTTGGTAACTTTGGGATCAATCTGGCGGCAATCACGGCAGCGATTTGCACCGAACACGCCTGCCATCCCGAGCCGAACAAACGCTACGTCGCGGGACTGTGGTATGGCGTGATGAATCTGATCATCGCGGTCTTTGCGGGCGTATTGGTGGTGTTTTTCCTCGGCTTGCCAAAGGCACTGATCACCGTATTGGCCGGATTGGCCTTGATGGGCGCGATTTTGAGCAATATCGGCAATGCCTTTAGCAGCGAACACCGCATGATTGACCGCGAAGCAGCGTTGATTACCTTCATGACCTGCGCCTCGGGCGTGACACTGTTTCAAATGGGCAGCGCCTTTTGGGGCATCGTGCTCGGCTGTGCCGCGTATGTACTGTTTCACTGGCGCAGTGCGACACATTTGGGTCAATAGCGGATCATTCATATCCATAAAAAACCCATATATTGCATGAATACTGCGCATGTCAACCGAGATGGAATAAGCCCGTTATCTATAAGCCAACTGTCTTATAATGAGGATTGGGCGAGACATTCAAGGAAGCACGGAACAACCCAAACCAGTCTGCGTTCTGAGCAAAAAACATTCAGACCGCGGCGCAGGATAGGGGTCGTAGTTATTCATCATACGATGTTGCGACAGCCCCTATTCTGCAACAAAGTTCTGGGTGCTTTTTGCCAGAACCCGAAGGGCTGGCGATTGGCGTGTGATTAACTTTGTTGTGACGCTTGTCTAGGGAATGACCATAGACTGCGCGCCACGCCTCGTTACTCATCACGCCAATCAACCAGCGCAGACGGTAGGGGTTATTCCGTGCTTCCTTAACTAACGCCACTTGGTTTTACCCATTGATTTGAAAAAGGATGATTATGAACAAACGCATTAAATTCGCATTACTCACCGCCTTGCTGACAGGCGCTATCGCTCCGGCCGTATCCTTTGCCCAAGTCGGCACGGGTAAAGTCGTGGCTGTGGTGGCCGGTGAACCCATTTCACAATCCGAACTGAATGAACGTATCAAGATCAACACCGAAGTGGCCAAACGCGCCGGTCAAAAAGTGTCTGACACACAGTTGGCCGAATATTCACGCGACGAATTGATCAACGAGCGCTTGTTGCTGAACAAAGCCAAAAGCTCGCGCGTGACCGTGAGCCAAGCCAAAGTGGACGAAGCATTGAACGCAATGGCTCAAGGCAACGGCATGAGCATGGATCAATTCCAACAGCACGTGAAAAAAGTGGGCGGCTCCGGCGCATGGGACACGCTCACACGCGATGTGAACAATGAGTTGTCCATCACCGAAATGATCGACAAACAGGTGTTGAGCAAAGTCAAGCAACCGACTGCCAAAGAAATTGACGATGAAGTCGCCCGCGTCAGCGCGATTGCTGACGGCCCGATGTCACCGCAAGAAGTCGCCGTGACCCAACACATTTACATCCAAGGCACCAACGCAGCCGCGTTGAAAAAGGCCAAAGCCGTCAAAGCACGCTTGGATAAAGGTGAAGATTTCGCTGCCGTGGCACGCGAAGTATCGGACAACAAACAAACCGCGCAAAACGGCGGTGCTGTACCGTATATCTTCCTCAAAGACCAAAGCGCTGATCCGGCCGTTTTGAAAGTGGTCAACAGCATTGAGGCCAAC
>CAYPYQ010000060.1:0-1793 GCA_964414735.1 uncultured Hydromonas sp. | reverse complement strand
GCGCGCTCCACGATGACGCTGATGAATTTGGTCGCGCCTTCGCCGTCGCGTACGATGAGTTGGGCGAGTTCTTGCGCCACTGCGACGAGTGCTGCTTCGAGCTGGGCGAATTCAATCGTGCCTGCTGCGCAGTTCACACCGGAAGCGCCGCTGGCCATGACGATGAAGGAGTCGTTGGTCGAGGTGTCACCGTCAATGGTGATGCAGTTGAACGACTGGTCGGCGATGCGGCGCATCATGGCCTCCAGATCGGCCTGTGGTACGCCCGCATCGGTGGCGACGAAGCCGAGCATGGTTGCCATGTTCGGCTTGATCATGCCCGCGCCTTTGGAGATGCCGGTGATGGTGATGGTTTGGCCGTTGATTTGAATTTGTTTGCTCACGGCTTTGGGCAGCGTGTCGGTGGTCATGATCGCTTGTGCGGCGTTGTACCAGTTGTCTTCGGTCAAATTCGCTATCGCTGCGGGCAGTCCGCCGATCAGTTTGTCCATCGGCAGGTGTTCGAGAATCACGCCGGTGGAGAAAGGCAGTACTTGGCTGTCGGTGATATTGAGTAATTGAGCCAGTTCGCCACAGGTGGTTTCGGCATCGCGCATACCGTGCTCGCCCGTGCCTGCATTGGCGCAACCGGTGTTGACGATCAGCGCGCGAATGCCGTTATCAATCGCTAAATGACGTTTGCACACGTGTACTGGCGCGGCGCAAAAAGCATTTGTGGTGAACACGCCCGCGACCGATGTGCCTTCGGCCAGACGCACGACGAGCAGGTCTTTGCGGTCGGCTTTGCGAATGCCGGCCTGCGCGAAGCCCAGCTCAATGCCAGCGACGGGGTGGAGTTGTTCTGTGGTGATGGTAGGGAAATTAACGGCCATGTCGATTCCAAAAAGGGAGGGTTAAAACAGAAAATTTGTATGCGTCAGAGTTGCTGTGTGCGTTCACGCAGGCGTCCTGCGCGAAATACCTGCGTGTCATTATAAAAGCTTGCATCGGCGTTGTCTTGCCAAAAATGCGGTATGCCCAGCACGGGCAGCGGGCAAAAATCGTGGGTGTGGAACTGATGCGTGCGCAATTGCTCGGACAGCTGCTGATCGAGCTGCGCGAAACGCTCGGTCAAACTCAATGCAAACCAATCGGGTTCGACCAACACCACCCAAGTGTGCGCGCACATCGGTTTACGCGGTGCGGTGAGTTTCTCCATCAGCGCGTGACCGAACAGGTACACGGCGGCTTGCGCATCGGCGCGCGGTTCATAAACGTTCTCCCACAGCGCACGCGGCGCGACCAAAGCGTTGTGCCAGTCAAAGCCACGCAATGCGTCGGCGATAGCGGGGTTGGATGTGACCAATAATACGGCATTTTCATCAAATAGCGTCAGCGCGTCGCGCGCCATGCCGCGTTGATGCGTCACGCCATGCGCGGCGATTTGCTCGAATTGGTGGGCGTTGAGCACTGCCTTGGTCAGCGGAAATGTGAGCCAAATGGATGCGTTGAAAAAATCGTGTAGATTCAAGCGCGTGGGTACACCGCCGGTTTGTGCGATGTGTGCTTCGTAGGCCGTACCTTCGGGTAAATCGGCTTGTGCGATGAAGTGCAGCGGTTTGCCTTGACCAGTCAACATGGGTAAACCCTGCGCGCGCAGTTCGTCCACCGCTGCGTTGAGTGCGGCTTTCAAATCGGGTGCTTGCGCCCATCGTTGTGGTGTATTCAGTGCAAAGCGCGGCACGAGGTGCGCCAGCCACGGCGCAGACCAGTTGATTTTAATGGCTTCGGACGGCGCTAAAGGCATGATGAGC
>CAYPYQ010000059.1:0-2711 GCA_964414735.1 uncultured Hydromonas sp. | reverse complement strand
CCCAAGTTTGCCTTAAGCCATGCGCCTGCATTGAGTGTAGCAGTAATTACAGTTCGAAGTCGCTCAAGTCACTGGAATTGATTTCCGCATTGATCTGACCGACCAGATAGGAGCTGACCTCCACTTCCTGAGGTGCTACCTGAACATTGTCCGAGGATAGCCACGCATTGATCCACGGAATCGGATTTTGCGTTGCTTTGGCAAACGCCGGTGTGAGGCCGACTGCGCTCATGCGCAGATTGGTCACGTATTCGACGTACTGCGACAGAATGTCTTTATTCAGACCAATCATCGAACCGTCTTTGAACAAATATTCCGCCCAGTTTTTCTCCTGCTCGGCTGCGCGTTTGAACAGATCAAAGCATTCTTGCTCGCATTCGCGCGCGACATCGACCATTTCCGGATCGTCCTGACCATTGCGCATCAGGTTCAAAATATGCTGCGTGCCGGTCAAATGCAATGCCTCGTCACGTGCGATCAGCTTGATGATTTTCGCATTGCCTTCCATCAATTCACGCTCAGCAAAGGCAAACGAGCAGGCGAAGCTGACGTAGAAGCGAATCGCCTCCAGCGCATTCACACACATCATGGACAGATACAGTTTCTTTTTCAGCTCGCGCAGGCTCACCGTCACTTCGTGACCGTTCATATGATACGTGCCCTCACCGAACATCTGATAAATCTGCGTGAAATGAATCAAATCATCGTAGTAATGCGAGATTTCCTTCGCACGCTCGATGATGTGTTGATTGCGCACGATGTCGTCGAAAATCACTGACGGATCGGTCACGATGTTGCGAATGATGTGGGTGTACGAGCGCGAGTGGACGGTCTCAGAAAACGACCAGGTTTCAATCCAGGTTTCCAATTCCGGCAAAGACACCAGCGGCAAAAACGCTACGTTCGGGCTGCGTCCCTGAATCGAATCAAGCAAAGTCTGGTATTTCAGATTGCTGATGAAAATGTGCTTTTCATGCTCCGGCAATGCTTGATAGTCCGCTCGGTCACGTGACACATCGACCTCCTCCGGCCGCCAGAAAAAGGACAATTGCTTTTCAATCAGCTTTTCAAAAACCGGATGCTTTTGCTGGTCATAGCGCGCCACATTGACGTTTTGACCGAAAAACATCGGTTCCGCCATTTGATTATTCGGCGTTTGGCAAAACGTGCTGTAGGGATGACTCAGATGATGTTGACTCATTTTAATAATTCAAAAAAATATTTAAAAACAATTAATTAAAAAACTTATTTCAAGCTAAATATTAAATTTTACACGCGCCCGACGCACAATCATCCTCAGCCGCCTGCACGTCCAACTGTGCATCATCCGCACCGTCACGGGTGTTGTGATAGTACAGTGTTTTCAGACCATATTTGTACGCCATCAGCAAATCGGTCAACAATTGTTTCATCGGCACGCGACCATCTTCGAAACGTTGCGGGTCGTAGTTGGTATTGGCGGAAATCGACTGATCGACGAATTTTTGCATCACCGCGACCAATTTCAAGTAGCCGTGATTGTTCGGCATTTGCCAGAGTAATTCGTATTTGGACTTGAGTTGCTCGTAATCCGGCACAACCTGCTTGAGTACGCCGTCTTTGGAGGCTTTAACCGTCACCAAACCACGCGGCGGCTCAATGCCGTTGGTCGCATTGGCAATCTGGCTGGAGGTTTCAGACGGCATCAAGGCCGTCACGGTGCTGTTGCGCAAACCGTCTTTGACGATCGCTTGGCGCAAGCCTTCCCAGTCGTAGTGCAATGGCTCGGCGCAAATGCCATCCACGTCTTTTTTATAGCTATCGATCGGCAAAATGCCTTGCGCATAGGTGGTTTCGCTGAACGCACCGCACGCACCCTGCTCACGCGCCAACTGATTCGACGCTTTGAGCAAATAGTATTGAATCGCTTCGAATGTGCGGTGGGTCAAGCCCAGCGCGGAGTCGTCCGAGTAACGCACACCGTTTTTCGCCAAGTAGTAAGCGAAATTAATCACACCCACGCCAAGCGAACGACGCTTCATGCTGGCGATGTAGGCTGCTTTGATCGGGTAATCTTGGTAGTCGAGCAAGGCATCCAGCGCGCGGATGATCAAATCGGCCAAGTTTTCCAACTCGTCCAGATTCTCCAGCGCGCCCAAGTTAAACGCCGACAAAGTACACAGCGCGATTTCGCCCTCTTCGTCATTGATGTCATTCAGCGGCTTGGTCGGCAACGCGATTTCCAAACACAAGTTTGACTGACGCACCGGCGCGAGTTGCGGATTGAACGGGCTGTGGGTATTGCAGTGATCGACGTTTTGAATGTAGATACGACCTGTACCCGCACGCTCCTGCATCATCAGACCGAATAAATCAACTGCCGGAATGCGCTGTTTGCGAATAGTTTCATCTTGCTCGTATTGCTCGTACAGACGCTCGAACTCGTCCTGATCAGCGAAAAAGGCGTCGTACAGACCCGGCACATCGTGCGGTGAAAACAGCGTAATGTCCTGATTTTTGATCAGACGCTGGTACATGGTTTTGTTCAGTTGTACGCCGTAGTCCATATGACGCACACGGTTTTCCTCAACGCCACGGTTATTTTTCAATACCAGCAACGATTCGACTTCCAGATGCCACAGCGGGTAGAACAAAGTAGCGGCACCACCGCGCACACCACCTTGCGAGCAGCATTTGACCGCTGTTTGGAACAGCTTGTAGAAAGGAATGCA
>CAYPYQ010000058.1:0-2293 GCA_964414735.1 uncultured Hydromonas sp. | reverse complement strand
CGCGCGAGTGATATGTATCGCTACTTTCATATTCGCAATCGGTTTTTACTGATACAAACGCTGCTCAAATGCGAGCCACGTGTATGGGTGCGGGCGTTGTTGCGTGCCACATATCACAGCTTTACTGCCGTGTTGTTTGCCCAGGACATGGTGCGCGCTGCGATGTTCAAAGAGAAAAATCTCGGCATACCCGCATTGTGGCGCGGATTGAAAGACGGCCTGCGCGGTCGCTTCGGCGCGATGCAGTGAGGATGTCAATCCTCACCCAAAAAACGCGGATCAATCGGTTTGCCCACATCTTTTTGAGTGCGCAGTTTGTTTTTCTTGCGTTGATGACGTACCAATTGCTCGGCCACGCGTTCGCGCCATGAGTCACGACGCATGACCAACCAGCGCGGTGAGCGGAAAGTTACCATACGCCGATACAGCCAGATATACAGCGCAACGAAACCGAGCGCGATCCACATCAGCGCTTTGGTGTTTGACCAAAACAACACCGCCGGAATGACCGTCAACATCGCCATGCCCCACAGATACGGTGCGGTCATCGAGTTGCGTTGCGTGCGCACATGCGCATCATCCGCACGCACCATCCAGCGCACGAGGCGTTTATACACCATCATATGAAAATGCAGTCCATCCGGTGTGCCGGGCGACTGACCGCGCAGCAGTTTTTTTCGGTAAATTGAGAACAGTGTTTCCCATACTGGATACAGCATCAATACCAGCGGGAACCACGGCGAAACCGTCGTATTGCGCTCGATCAACAGTACCGACAATACGCCCAAAACAAACCCCCATAAATACGCCCCACCGTCACCGGCAAAAATCATACCGCGCGGGAAATTCCACACCCAGAATCCCAACGTCGCGCCAAACAGCGCACACGCCACCGCGAGGATTTGATAATCCGCGACCTTGAACGCCACATAGGCAATCGCCGCTGTGACCATCAACACCACCATGCCCGCCAAACCGTTGTAACCGTCGATGATGTTCACCGCGTGCGCCACGCCGCCGACCGCAAACATCGTGAACAGCAGCGAGCCGATTGGGATCGCCAACATCGCATCCAAACCCGGCACGGCGACATAATCAATGCGCGCATTCAGCAACCACCACGCCAGCGCGGCGGATAAAAAGCTCGCCAGCAGCCGGTCGCGCGGCCCCACTTTTTTCGTCAAATCCTCTGCCAAACCACCGATAAACGCCGGAATCAGCGTCATCATAAACAGCACCCACCACTGCCAGCGAATCGGCGCGACGCTGACTGAAATCAGCGCACCGATCATCAGTCCGAACATAATCGGAATCCCGCCGACGCGCGGCGTACTCTGCGCGTGGAATTTCTGCGGTGCATCGTTCAAATGATGGTCGTGCGTCAGGTGCGAATGCACGTGCTGGTAGCGCAGTAACCAAATGGTCACGGCGAAACTGACGATCAAAGCACCAATGAGCGTTAATAACATCGAACGATTGACAGAAAAAATAAATACGACCAACGCGAAAACGGTTGGTAAGGGAATTGGTATATTGTACCGTAGCGCCCACCAACGCGGCGGCAAAATTTCACTGAATCTGACGGAGGCAGTAGTGCACTGCGGTATACTGAGCAGCGTTATCAAACCCCGCCAGTTCCTTTGATATAGGAGCATGCTATGTCGGATATTGCTGTTAGAAACCAATTGAGTCTCATTGCTGAACAATGGGTTGGATTGTGGCATGCGCCCACCGATTGGGCGCTGTTTGAGCGTTTGCATGCCGATGACTTTGTGGATCACGCCTCTGCTGGTCGTGAGTCGCATAAGGCGGCTTTTGCGCAAAGCATTGTTCATTTGCAGGACGCGTTTCCTGATATTCAGGTGCAGGTGGATGATGTGGTGATTGACGAGGCGCGTCAGCGCGTCGCCGTGCGCTGGTCGGCGATCGGAACGAATGAACGGCGCTATCTCGGCGTGGGGCCGACACGGCGTGCCACGCGCATCACCGGCATCGAGATCATCGATATTGAGCATGGGCGAGTGGTTCGGCGCTGGGGTGAGTGGGACATTACCGATCATTTGCGCGGATGATTGCGTTTGGACATGATTTGATGAAAAGCCTCCTGAATTTTTTACTGTTGTGCGCTATGGCGGCGCTGATCGGCTATGGTTTTGAATGGCTGCATCTGTCGCATGGTTTGCTACTCGGGGCATTGCTGGTCAGTGTATTGGTCGGTTGGCTGTGGCGAAAATCCGATATACCGAAATGGGTGCTGCCGGTGATTCAGGTGGTACTCGGTGTTTCGACCGGA
>CAYPYQ010000057.1:0-4888 GCA_964414735.1 uncultured Hydromonas sp. | reverse complement strand
TAGTACGCCAAAGCCACCGCATACACCACAAACACCCAAATCAGCGTGGATAGGTTGTACGCAATCACGCAGTACAAACAGAAGAACGCCAAAATCAAGCTAATTGCAGGAACCAGCGGATAAGTCACTTTGAACGGACGTTTCAATTCCGGCTCGCGCTGACGCAGAATGAACAGGCTGATCAAACTCAAAATGTACATAGCCACCGAACCAAATACCGAAATGGTGATCATGGTCGCGGTCAATCCCGTAGCGATGTCTTTATTGAACAAGCCCAGAGAAATCACGCCGATACCCAACAAACCCGGAACCAACAGCGCCCAAACCGGCACATGAGTATTCGGATTGATTTTAGCCAAAAACTTCGGCAAATAACCGGTACGCGCCATCGCAAACGTTTGGCGTGAATAACCAACAATGATCCCATGCAAAGAAGCGATCAAACCGAACAGACCGATCACGTTGACCACTTTGGCAATGGTCGCGCCTTTGCCATACGCCTCTTCCAACGCTGCAGGCAATGGAAAGTCAATGCTCATCACATCTTTGTAATTGGCAATACCGGCCGTACAAATCAAGGTCAAAATACCCATCACCATCAAGGTCGCGTTACCGGTCAAAAAGCCTTTCGGAATATCTTTTTGCGGATCGCGCATTTCCTCGGCAGCCATCGCGCCGCCCTCCATCGCCAGATAGAACCAAATCGCGAACACCACCGCACCCATATAGCCGGCCGAGCCATTTTGCAGCGTACCAATGTTTTCCATTTTCACATGCGGCGCCGCGGCCACCCAGAAAATCACCAGACCGATCAAGGCTATCACCGTCACCACCATCTCAAATTTCGCCGAGGTTTTCATCCCCAGATAATTGATGAAAATGAACAGAAAATATGCACCAATCGCCGTCGGAATCGCCGGAAACGCCCCGCCGGTCAGATTCTCAATATAGCCGCCGACCGCCAAGGCAATCGCCGGTGGTGCAAACACGAATTCGATCAAGCAGCTCACCCCATTCATATAACCGCCAAACGTACCCATCGCGCGACGCGCATAGGCAGACGGCCCGCCCGCGTGCGGAATCATGGTGGCCAACTCAGAATACGACAACATAAATGTCACATAAAACAGCGTCACCGGAATCAAGGCAATCAGCAAGCCCATCGGCCCGCCGGACTCCATACCGTAACTCCAGCCGAAATAGTTACCCGAAATTACCAAACCAACCGCCAGCGCCCACAAATGCATAGGCCCCAGCACGCGCGATAAATGCGCCTCTTCCTTAGGTGCGGAAGCTTTATTATTCGTACTCATTATTGAGACTCCTAAAAAATATGGAACAAAACGACTTTGTACCGAATGTTCGGGCTGGGTTCTGATCACACGCCATCAGCATGACACCCAAAATACCCCGTCCCGTGCCCCAAACCATCCATCACACGACTGACCAATGGTGATTCTGAGGAACTTGCTCAAATCCTATGACAACGCCCCAAAGCAGCGTTATCAAAAAATGGAAATATTTTGATGTCCAAAATAGAGCAAATCATGGGCATACACCTTTATAAAATAGAAAGATTGGGTTCAAGGCCAACAATCTATGATTGTGCCCGCAATGACCCATAAAAAAACCCCATCCTTGACGGATGGGGTTTTACAGATTGCTGACAAACTCCCTTGGTAACGGAATTTGGTATGAACCCTAAGAAAGATGACGTCATTCCCACGAAAGCGGGAATCCATAATATCAATGAAAACAATAAGTTAGATTTGCATCTGGATTCCCGCTTTCGCGGGAATGACGAGATTTTAATTACTGTACGACTTTGTCAACAGCCTCTGGGGTTTTAGCCAATCATAGTATTTGCGGCTGCGCGCTCCTACGCCACTAAATTAGCGCGGCATCACACCATTAACTCATCGATTAACTCATCACCTCGATTTTAAAATTCGTATCGGCCAACGCCGCTTGCAAAGCCGTCAAAACCGCCGAACCACTGACCACCGCGCGCGGCGGCATGAGTTGCACGCGCACATTGTCGACACCCGCTACTTCAGCCAAAGCCTTTTGCACGCGCGTCACGCAATGCTGGCAGGTCATCCCGTTGACCACATAAGTTTGTTCACTCATTTCCTATCCTTTCATCAAAAATCGGCATCCATCTCATGGAATGAACACATTGTACTCAAAAAAGCCGACTTTGCCATCCGCAAAACGCTGTCTCTATCTATGGATGTCAACCGTTTACTGCACACAGTCTTTGAATTTACAGGGCATACATTGGTACAATGTGACTTTATGCTGTGAATCATGACCATGCTCATCCGTACAAGGAGCGGCCATTGCAAAACAGCCTGTTGCACATATCATCACTCACGAGAAAGTCGGCCTTATGACCACATTCGCTCCGCTGCAAAATGACACCTTTTTACGCGCTCTGCGCCGCGAACCCACCGAATACACGCCGGTTTGGCTCATGCGTCAAGCAGGCCGCTACCTGCCCGAATACCGCGCCACGCGCGCGCAAGCCGGCAGCTTCATGCAGCTGGCGCAGAATCCCGAGTTGGCCACCGAGGTGACAATACAGCCGATCGACCGTTACAATTTAGACGCTGCCATTTTGTTTTCCGATATTTTGACCGTACCCGACGCCATGGGCTTGGGACTGCGTTTTGTGGAAAATGAAGGGCCGAAATTCGACCGCCCATTGCGCGACGAAGTGGACGTGCAGCGTCTCGAAGTGCCGGATATGGCCAAACTCGAATACGTCTTTGATGCGGTGACCAAAATCCGCAAAACGCTCAACGGTCGCGTACCGCTGATCGGCTTTGCCGGCAGTCCGTACACCATTGCCTGTTATATGGTTGAAGGCGGCAGCTCCAGCGATTTTCGCACAATCAAAAGCATGATGTATTCGCGCCCCGACCTGCTGCACCACATTCTCTCGGTCAACGCACATGCCACCGCCTTGTATCTGAATGCACAAATCGCCGCCGGTGCGCAGGCGGTCATGCTGTTTGACACTTGGGGCGGCTCGCTGTCGCACCAATGTTATCAAGAGTTCTCGTTGTCGTATATGCGCCAGGTCGTGGCACAACTGAACCGCGAGGTCAATGGCGAAAAAATCCCCGTGATTGTGTTCACCAAAGGCGGCGGCCAATGGCTCGAAGCCATGAGCGAAATCGGCGCGGACGCCTTGGGCTTGGACTGGACCACTAATTTGACGCAGGCGAAAGCACGCGTCGGCGAACGTGTGGCACTGCAAGGCAATATTGATCCATCAGTACTGTTTGGCAGCGAAGCGGTGATTCGCCAGACCGTGCGTCAGGTGCTGGACGAATACGGCACGGATGTCGGCCATGTGTTTAATCTGGGTCATGGCATTTCTCAATTTGCCACACCGGAGTCAGTCGGATTCCTCGTGGATGAGGTGCATCGCTATAGTCGCAGCATGCGTGAGTCGAAATCCGCCTAAGCGATCAGCCCCGCATCCACCTATGTGTATGGGCACTGGTATATATCACAGCCCTTCGGATGAATCGCATACGTGCGTTCATCCGAGTTGTACACAAAGTTATCCACAGCTCAAAATGACGTGTAGGTGCATGATCGAGCTGGATTTTTGAGCGATCTGCGCTCAACAAGCATAAAGTAACAGGTTACATCCAGACGCTAACGAGCCACAATCCACATCCACATCGCGGAGCGCTCGTATACCAATACAACCTGTTGTTTTTAAATGACTTTTGTTTTTAACGAAATAAAAAGTGTGTCATAACTTCGCGACGCGCCCTGAAGCAAGCGGTACAATAGCAATCATAAAATGACAGTGATGACACACAAATCCGAGTCGATTGCTCAGAATTTTCAGCAGTAATTTTTGGCTAGGATTGCCCGATTGCTAAAAATGTTTACTGAATTTATCCACCGTTTTGATTGCAGTTCCATCATGGATTGGTTATGTAAATGATGTGATTTAGGGGTTAGCACAGTTTTTGAAAAAATTTTGCCATTTTTTTGAAATTTTTCTGCCATTTTGACTTGACTTACGCACAAAACAGCCGAGCGCCAGATAGGACGCGGGATTACTGATTCAGACTTTTTACGAACCCCTATTTTCGATATAACTCATTGTTTTATAAGAGATTTCACAAATGTGTAAAAAATACTCAGTCTGTTGGAAAGCCTGATTTTGACGGGGTTTGAGTCAGTTTTACACGATTTACACACAGAGTTATCCACAGATTTTGTGGGCAATTAAAAATAGTGAATGAAATCAAAGCAATGCTGTTTAATGTTAATAATTTTTTGAATTTTTTACGATAAATGACGACTTGGGTTTTGCGTGTGGCGTGTGACGTTCCGGTGGCGGTTTCTGCCGACGGATTGTTCGACTATGCCCCGTGTGAGTTGCCGTTGAACGACGGCACGATGTTGAACACGTACGATCGTGACGCGTGGATTGGCCGCGCGGTCATCGTCCCATTTGGTCGTCCCAACAAATCCGGTGTAACCAAAACCGTGGTCGGCTGGGTATTTGAAACCGCCGACACCACCGATGTGCCAGCGGATAAACTCAAGCAGGTCGTCGGCATTGTGCCAAGCGTACCGCAGGCCGATGCGCGCTGGTTGCAATTGATGCGCTTTATGGCGCGCTATTATCAACGTGGCTTGGGCGAAGTGAGCTTGCCCGCATTGCCAAAAAAACTGCGTGTCGCCAGTAACTTTCAGTCAGATGAAAACGGTGTTTGGCAGTTGCAACAAGGCAAACGCACTTGGCAGCAATGGCTCAAATGGTCGACACGGGACGCGGGCCAACCCGCGCCGATTGATTTTCACACGCCTTTAGAACTCAACATAGAGCAGCAAAGCGTATTGCAGCAACTGC
>CAYPYQ010000056.1:0-3559 GCA_964414735.1 uncultured Hydromonas sp. | reverse complement strand
GGGCGAGTTGAACATTGATTGGCAGGACGAAGTGATTGCCGGTTCGTTGCTGTGTAAAGACGGTGCGACCGTGCATGGCAATGTCAAACAGGTATTGGGAGAATAAACATGGATGGAATGCTTGCGATTTATATTTTTATGCTGGCGGCGTTCGTCGGCTACGAAATCATCAGCAAAGTGCCGGTGATTTTGCACACGCCACTGATGTCCGGCTCTAACTTCATTCACGGCGTGGTGGTGGTCGGTGCGATGATCGCACTGGGGCGCGCCGAAACGCCGTTGGAAATGGCGATTGGCTTTTTCGCCGTGGCGCTGGGCGCGGCCAATGCTGCGGGTGGCTATGTGGTGACCGAACGGATGCTCGCCATGTTTAAGAAAAAGGAACCGTCTAATAAACAAACAGGAGGCCAATCATGAACATTCCGTTCTATGTACAGGCGGCTTGGTTTGTCGGTGCTTTGCTGTTTATTTTCGGTCTGAAGGGCATGAGCTCGCCGACGACTGCTCGTCGCGGTATCGTTTGGGCGGGCGTGGGTATGCTACTGGCGATTTTCGGAACTTTTTTAGTACCGAACTTGCATAACTTCGGCCTGATTTTATTGGCTTTGGTGATCGGTGCGTCGGCCGCGTGGATTTCCGGTAAAAAAGTGCAGATGACCGATATGCCGCAGATGGTGGCGATCTACAACGGTATGGGTGGTGGCGCGGCCGCTGCGATTGCCGCGATTGAGTTTGCCAAAGGCGAAGCGCACAATACCGGTACGCTGATTTTGGCAGTGCTGGGCGCGCTGATCGGTGCGATTTCGTTCACCGGCTCGTGTGTGGCGTTTGGTAAATTGCAAGGTTTGATTAAAAAAGCGCATCGTTTACCGGCACAAAATATGGTGAACGTCGGCTTGGCTGCGGCAGCGGTGATTCTGGGTTTGGCGATGATCTTGTTTGCGCCGGCTTCCGGCTGGCTGGTCGTGCTGTTTTTTATCGTGGCACTGGTTTTGGGCGTGGTGGTGACGATGCCGATTGGCGGTGCGGATATGCCGGTGGTGATTTCGCTGTTTAATGCGTTCACTGGCTTGGCCGTGGGTTTTGAAGGCTATGTGCTGGGTAATCCGGCGCTGATTATCGCGGGTATCGTGGTCGGTGCGGCGGGTACGTTGTTGACCCAATTGATGGCCAAAGCGATGAATCGTCCGCTGGCGAACATCCTGTTCACGCCGATCACCGGCGAAGCGCAGGGTGGTCAGGCGATTGCAGGGACGATGAAGGAGCTGTCAGCGATCGACGCGGCATCATTGATGCGCTATGGCAGCAAAGTGATCATCGTGCCGGGCTACGGCATGGCGGTGGCGCATGCGCAGCACAAAGTGTGGGAAATGGCGGGCTTACTCGAAAAAGCGGGTGTGGAGGTTAAATTCGCCATTCATCCGGTCGCAGGGCGTATGCCGGGACATATGAATGTGCTGCTGGCAGAAGCAGGCGTACCGTATGACAAGATTTTTGACTTGGAGGAAATCAACGAGGAGTTTGCGCAGGCCGACGTGGCTTTGGTCATCGGTGCGAACGATGTGGTCAATCCGAGTGCGCGTACGGACAAATCCAGCCCGATTTACGGTATGCCGATTTTGAATGCCGATTACGCGCAAAACGTGATCGTCATCAAACGTGGCAAGGGTACGGGCTACTCCGGCATTGAAAATGCGCTGTTCTATACCGATAACTGCCGGATGCTGTACGGTGACGCACAGCCGATGGCGGGTGAAATCATCCAGCATTTGAAAGAGTTGGATTAAGTTCGGTAACTCAATCATGAGAAGCGGGTGCAACGGTGACGCTGCGCCCGTTTTTCTTGGTCAAAATCGGGTATGATGTGGCTGGTTCTTTCAATTAATAAACACAACCATCGGAGCAATCATGGATAAAAACGAACTCGTCAAACTGGAAAATTATCTGGTCAATCAATTTGGCTCGGATTTTCAGCTCAAACTGAGCAAAACCAAGGACTGCGCCGAAGTCTATCTGCACAATGAATTCATCGCCACGATCTACAAAGACGAGGACGATGGTGAAATTTCCTATACGCTGACTATGTCGATTTTGGACATTGATTTGGAGTGAAAATCGCTTGCCCAGTAAACATGCGGCGATACGGCAAGCCGAGCTAAAGTCAAGATAAAAAGCACTTTTTTAGCTCAAAAAAACAGCCGTTTGAAGCTACAAGAAGTCTGCAAATTTTGATATGATGCATCCCATCACATCCACGCGCGAATCTAAAAAAGCTTCGAGGATGAAGTAGGGAACCGTGTGTAAATCACGGGCTGTGGCGCAACTGTGAAGCACTATGTGAGTGCAAGTGCTAAGTCAGATACCTACCGCGACGTGCTGATGTGCAGGCTTTCGAACCAAAAGCAGGCACATACCTTAGGTGAATCCACACCCGAAGAGCGTTTACGTACCATTCCGATTAAGGGCTTGTTGCATTCATCGCGCAGTGTGCATGAGCGTTGTACGCAATGCATGAGTTGTGCATGTTATTGATTCAAAAACAATTTTATTCAACCGCCGATTATTTAGCAGAGGTTCACGCCCTATGAACACAGAAAACATCCTTGTAACCAAACGAGATGGTCGCCAAGAGCCGATTGACTTAGACAAAATCCACCGAGTGATTACTTGGGCGGCAAAAGGGCTGAATAACGTTTCGGTGTCACAGGTTGAACTCAAATCACGCATTCAGTTTTACAACGGCATTCGCACGCAAGACATCCACGAAACCATCATTAAAGCGGCAGCCGACTTGATTTCACCGGAGTATCCGGATTATCAGTATTTGGCGGCGCGGTTGTCGATTTTTCATCTGCGTAAAATCGCTTACGGTCAGTATGAACCGCCGAGCTTGTTGGATCACGTCACTCGCTTGACTCAAGACGGTCGCTACGACGCGCATATTCTGAAAGACTACACACCGGAAGAATTCGCCGAACTGGATGCGGAAATCCAGCACGAGCGCGATTTGAACTTTGCGTATGCGGCGGTGAAACAGCTCGAGGGCAAATACCTGCTGCAAGATCGCGTGACCAAAAAGGTCTACGAAAGCCCGCAGTTCCTGTACATGCTGGTGGCGATGTGTCTGTTTGCCAACTATCCGAAAGCCACGCGTCTGGATTACGCCAAACGTTTTTACAACGCGGTTTCGACTTTCAAAATTTCCTTGCCAACGCCGATTATGTCGGGTGTACGCACGCCATCGCGTCAGTTCAGCTCATGCGTGCTGATCGAGTGTGGCGACAGCTTGGATTCGATCAATGCCACTACCAGCGCGATTGTCAAATACGTGTCGCAGCGTGCTGGTATTGGGATTAATGCAGGACGCATTCGTGCGCTCGGTAGCCCGATTCGCAATGGCGAAGCGCAGCACACCGGCTGCATTCCTTTCTACAAGCTGTTCCAAACAGCGGTCAAATGCTGCTCGCAAGGTGGTGTGCGCGGTGGTGCCGCTACTTTGTTCTACCCGCTGTGGCATCTGGAAGTCGAATCGTTGCTGGTATTGAAAAATAACCGTGGC
>CAYPYQ010000055.1:0-4287 GCA_964414735.1 uncultured Hydromonas sp. | reverse complement strand
CCGCTGTAAAGCTGAACCAGTTGTGCGCCGGCATTGATTTTCTCAACCGCATCGGCGCCGGATAGGATTCCACCCACGCCGATGATGGGTACTTCGTTATTGAGCAGACCATGCAGCGCGCGAATGACGGCTGTGGATTTGTCGCGCACGGGTGCGCCCGATAGACCTCCGGTTTCGTTGCCATTCGGTAAATGTTCGGTGCTGCTTTTGTCCAGCGTGGTATTGGTGGCGATCACGGCGTCAAAGCGATGCAGTTTGAGCAAATCAGCAATCGCGTGGATTTGCGTTTCGTCCAGATCCGGTGCGATTTTGAGGGTCATGGGGATGTAGCGCCCGTGTGTGTCGGCCAGCTCGAGTTGGCGCGTTTTGAGGGCGCGCAGCAGTTGGTCGAGGGCGTCTTCTTGTTGTAAATCACGCAGATTTTTGGTATTTGGTGAGGAGATGTTGACCGTGATGTAGCTGGCGTGTGGATAAACGCTGGTCAGTGCCGAGAGGTAGTCGTCGGTGGCGTTTTCGATCGGTGTGATGGCGTTTTTACCGATGTTAATGCCGAGGATACCTCCGTTTTGCACGAAATGGCTGCGTGCGACATTTGCCAGTAGTGTGTTGACGCCGTGGTTGTTAAATCCCATGCGGTTGATGATGCCTTGCTTTTCGGGGATGCGGAACAGGCGCGGTTTCGGATTGCCATCCTGCGGGCGCGGTGTGACCGTGCCGATTTCGATGAAGCCAAAGCCCATGTCGGCGAGCACGTCAATGTGTTCGCCATTTTTGTCCAAACCGGCAGCCAGTCCGACGCGATTCGGAAAGGTCAAGCCCATGAGTTGATACGGTTGTGATTGGACTTGAACTTTCGGCATCAGGCCAAGCGCGTGTGCAGCGTGTGCGGCTTTGAACGAAAGATGGTGGGCGCGCTCGGCGTCCATGCTAAATAGTATGCTGCGAAACAGGTTGTACATGATGGTGATTTGAGTGTTTAAGGAGTATCGAGGGCGAACGGTGTCCAGATGCCATTCACGAGGATTTCGGCGGGTTGAAACTGTTGTTTGTACTGCATCTTTTCACTGCCCGCAATCCAGTAGCCCAGATAGACGAATTTTAACCCGAAACGCTGGGCAATTTGAATCTGCCAGAGGATGCCGTAGGTTCCCAGTCCCGCAAACTCAGGTGCGGGGTCGTAAAAAGTGTACATCGCGGACAGGCCATTAATGGTTTGGTCAATCACGCTGACCATGCGTAAAGTGTCGTGCGCGTCGCGAAACTCGACCAAAAACGTGGTGATCGCGCTGCGCAGAAAAAACTGCTGGTACTGCTCTTCAGTGTCGTTCGCCATTGCACCATCAGCGTGACGTGCCTCGATGTAGCGGCGGTACAAATCAAAATGCTCTTCGGAAAAATCCAGATCGACCATGCGTACATTGAGAGATGACCATTTTTTCAGGCAACGGCGCTGGCTGCGATTCGGCGTGAAGGCTTCGGTCAGCACGCGGTAGGATTGGCAGGCATGACAGCCGGCACATTGTGGACGATAGACATACAGGCCACTGCGCCGAAAGCCCAGATCCAGCAGCGGGCCGTAGTTCGTATCGTTGATGCGATCTATCGGCGCGACCATCTGCGAGGACGCGGTGTGCTCGGGCAGGTAGTTGCACGGATATTCGCCGGTGCGATAAAGCTGCAGTTGGGTCAGTTGCTGATGTTCGGTTTTCATGAGCGTGTGTTGGAATTCATACCGAAGTAGTTTAGCAGATTATCGTGCGCGGATAATGACGGCCAATCGAGCGGCTCGGCGTTCATCAGCTCGGTGCTGCGGCGGAAAAACAGCGTGCGTGCAATCGGGCGTGCGCCCAGACTCGCTAAATGTGCGGTGACTTGTTGGCAATCAATCCATGCGCCGCCGTGTTCGCGCAGGCACTGTACCCAGCAGGCAAGCGCGACTTTCGAGCCGTCGGATAGGTGTGTAAACATGGATTCGCCGAAAAACATTTTGCCAATCAGCACGCCGTATAAACCGGCGATCAGTTGATCGTGCTGCCAGACTTCGACGCTCACGGCGCGCTGGCGATGGTGCAGTTCGATGTAGGCATTTTTCAGCGCGGTGTGTATCCACGTGCCGTCTTGCCCAACGCGCGGGGTCTCGGAGCAGGCGCTAATGACGCGTTCAAACGCACGATTGAGTGTGACGCGATAGCCGAGTTCGGGTTGGCTCGCCCATTGTTTCAGTCGTTTGTGCAGCGAATGTGACATTTTAAAATCATTCAATGCCAATACCATACGCGGCTCGGGGCTGTGCCAGAGTACGGGTTCGCCTGCGTTGTACCACGGAAATAATCCCCGTCGGTAGGCGGTTTCCACCCAATCAGCATCAATGGCGAAGCCAACGGCATACACGCTGTCCAGATGCGGTGCGCCGTGGTTGATCTGTGCATGCGTGGGCAAATCGGCTGGCTGATGCACGAGGGTGAACGGATGCTCGCTGTTCATGGCATGGGATTAGCGACGATGATCGTCCGGTTTGGGCTGGATCAGGCTGTGGCGCGTGGTGAATACGCCGCGTGCGCTGTCCTCTATCCAGACGCGCAGTGTCAATCGAGTGCTGGCAAATACGATATCTGACCACGGAGGTAACTCATCCGGCGCGAATAAACGTGACTCCAGCGTTTCATCGCCTGTGCCAAATTCAGGCATGGGTAATTCTGCGCGGAAGAAAAAATGGGTTTGCCCAATGTGCGGGATATCCACAATGTGGTACACCGGCTCGATGAGGTTTACGCGGGCGCAGGCTTCCTCCAGCGTTTCGCGTGCTGCGCCTTCACTCAGACTCTCGCCGCACTCCATGAACCCTGCCGGTAGGGTCCACATGCCGTAGCCCGGCTCAATCGCGCGGCGGCACAACAGGATTTTTCCTTCAAACACGGGAATCGTGCCGACCACCATTTTCGGATTGTCGTAGTGCACAAAGCCGCACTGCGGGCAGACGGCGCGCACGCGCGAATCGTCGTCGGGAATGCGGTGCTCAACGGCGCTGCCGCATTGGCTGCAATAGCGGGTGGTGGGTGTGAGGGAAGGGGCGGAAGGATTGCTCATACGGTGGCGTGTTGTGATTCTGAAGTCATATTGTGCCATAGACGGCTGTGCGATTGCGTCCAAAATGAAAAACGCACAACTTCCGTTGTGCGTTTTTATTGCAAGCGAATGCCATCAGCGATCCAGCATCCACTTGAGAACGGCTTCGATATCCTTTTGTGGCATGTCTGGGTGTCCTTGCATCGGTGTCGTACCCCATGCGCCGACCGAGCCACTGCGCACGCGATCAACCAGACGGCTCATCGCGCCCGGATCGCCTTTGTATTTTTGTGCGATGTCACGAATGGACGGGCCAATGACCTTTTTATCCAAAACGTGACATTCCAAACATTTATATTGTTTGGCCAATTGAGGGTTGGCCAGAACCGAGTTGGAGGCGCCAATGCCGCAGAGCAGCACAGTCGAGACCATCAGGGTTTTTAATTTTTTCATCTATCTTCCTTTCTAAACCAAGTGATGTAAACCGCTTGGCCGGTATTTTTCGTAATAATACCTGATTCTGAAAAAGGTTGACGGTTGATGAATCGAATGATTGAAATAGTCAGGGCAGTTTGGGCGGAAAAATGCTTAGCCTGCTTATTGGCTCAAAATCCAACGGGTTAGTTCTTGTAAATCTGCATCACTCATATCGTGGTGCGCGGGCATTTTTTCCCAGACATAGTAGTAGGTAATGCCGTTGCGAATCGGGTTTTGAATACGGCCAGCCGCGTCACTGCGGCCTCGGTAGGCGTTGCTGATGTATTGGAAAGACGGGCCTTTTTTATCTTTGCTTACGTCGTGGCATTTGAAACAATCATTGGCTTTGGCAATTTGATAGCCGTCCGCGTGGGCCAACGGGCTCAGAGTGATTAAACCGAGGCTCACCGCCATCGTGCTGATAATTCGCTTCATAATAAATCCTTAAATATTCGGTAAAACGTGCATCCACATGGGTTTAGCGAGTCGGCGCAAGAGCGACGGGCTAAACCGCTGAAAAAACCACACGACATCGGTACAATGCGGCTTTATATCGGCTGATGCGGCTTGCATTTTCGCATGAGGCGTTTTTATAGCATAGGATCGTTCATAAAATATGTCGATTGCTCCATTTTTGGGATTTGATGGGGGGCGGCAAAATGATGTGTTGCGGTGTTTTGTATTGGACGGATAAATAATAGGATAAGGATTTTTATGGCGCTTGTTCACCCACCGTTTGATCCA
>CAYPYQ010000054.1:0-1569 GCA_964414735.1 uncultured Hydromonas sp. | reverse complement strand
TTTTCCAAAATATCGTAAAAACTGAAAAAAGTAGCGGAGTCATGCGAGGTCGGCAGCAGTTTGCTGTAGGTCGAGCGTGACATGGACTGTAAACCGCCCATGACCAAACCGACCAATGCGGCCACGCCGAAAAAATGCGTTTGGCTGTCGGGATTGCTCGCGGATAGGCGGGTGATGAGCAGACAGATGATGAACCAAATCATCGTGGCGAGCATCAGTACCCAAGTATTGCCCATGCGGCGACTCAACCACGAGAACGCGAGCGCACCGATGATGGCCTCGATTTGCAGCAGCATGATGGTCAAAATCATGTGGGATTCGGGCAGGTTCAGCTCCTTGCCAATGAAGGTGGCAATCAGGAAAATCGTCTGCATCCCAACGCTGTAAAAGAAAAACGAGGTCAAAAACCATTTGATCAGTTTGCTTTTAACCAGATCATCGACGGTATGCGTTAGCTCCTCAAAGCTGTCGGTGAACAGTTCAAACAGCGACTGTCGGGCAAAATGCCGCTCTTGCTGCCGCGAGAGTTTCCGGTCTTTGGGCAATCGCGCGAAGCTGTACTGCGCAAAGCCCAGCCACCAGCAGCCGGTTAGGAAAAAACACAGGCGTGTGTAAAACGCCCGATTCTCCAGCGTGGCGACGAACTGCACCAAGCCGATGGAAATCAATAGCATCAACAGTGAGCCGACATAGCCGAGCGAAAACCCACGTGCTGAGAGCGCATCTTGCTTGGCCGGACTGGCGATTTCCGGCAGATACGCGTTGTAAAATACCAGAGAGCCGTAAAAGCCAATGCTCGCGGTGATGTTGAACAGCAGCGCCCACAGCACCTGATCGGCAGATTTGAAGAAAAACAACCCCATGCACGACAGTGCGCCGAACGTGCAAAAAAATTTGAGAAACGCCAGCTTGTTCCCACGGCCACCCGCGATGGATGAGAGCATCGGCGAGAGCAGTACCAAAATTAAAAAAGACAGACTGAGTGAATAGCTATACGCCGCATTCGCACTGATGGCGTAGCCGAAAACGCTGACAATATGCGGTGCACCGTTCATCACCGCTTGGAAATACAGTGGGAACAAGGCCGTATTAATCACCAGCGCGTAGGACGAATTCGCCCAGTCGTAAAAAGCCCATGCGCGTGTGACGCGGGGATTATCCTGCTGTGTCGCCGATGGGGCGCGGGTGTTTTTAGGAATGAATGCAGACATCGGCTTGGAAAATAATCGGTAATGGCGTTGTAATGATGCGTAATATAAAGGAAAAAACGCGGTGTGTGTGGACAGAGCTGGATTTGGCCGCGAATTCGTACGCAGATAGGTAAATCCCGATATCATAACGTGATTGACAATACACGCGGTTCGCGCGGGAGAGAACATGTTCAAAATCAATAAAAACAAACGCTTGCCGGAGCAGGTATTCACCATCGTGATGTGGGCGATTGCGGTGCTGTTCGCTATATTCTTAACCGGACTGGGCGGGAAAATCATCGGCGATCTGCCCAAAGTAGGCAACGCACCCGAACTGGCGCAGTACGAGTCGGATGAGTTGAAAACCATTCGTGCGCAG
>CAYPYQ010000053.1:0-1948 GCA_964414735.1 uncultured Hydromonas sp. | reverse complement strand
TGGTGATCGCACGCTTTTTACCAATCATCCGTACATTTGTACCATTTGTCGCGGGGATTTCCGATATGACGATGGCGAAGTTTCAGCGCTGGAATATCATCGGCGCGGTGCTGTGGGTGGTCGCGTTTGTCTGGGGCGGGTATTTCTTCGGTACGGTTGAGCTGGATGTGTTTGGTCATCATATTGCGATTCGCGATCATTTGAGTACGATTGCCTTACTGGGCTTTGCCGCGGCATTTATTCCGGTGGTGTTTGGCATTGTTTGGCGCTTGTTGGCAGCGCGTCAGTCCAAACAAGCGAAAAAACAGGCTGCTGCGGTGAAAAACCACTAAATTCCCATCGTTTGGTAGCGATTTTTGTGAATAAGCCCGAAGTGATTCGGGCTTGTTTGTTTGATTTGGGTGTGTCTAAAAAAGTAATAAAACTTCAGTAGAGGGCGCACCAAATTATTGCAAAAAGTGGTGAAATTGTGCATTTTCGGCTTGCTTTTCAAAAAAGCCTGAATAATAATCACGCCATGTCTCGTTTGCTGTACTGGTCAATTGAGCGCGACAATTCACATTTATATTATGAGCGGGCACATTGAGGCCTCAGTTCTACTTTTGGAGAAAACTTATGCACAACATGTTCAAATTATTGCCTTTGACGGCTGCGATTGCTTTGGCAGCTTGCGGTGGCGCGGATAAAGCAGCGAGCGGCGCAGCCGGTGGTGGCGATAGCGCTTGCGGTAAATTGGCGGCAGACGAAATCTGCGTCAAAATTGGTAGTGGCGCGCCAAAAACCGGTGGTATCGCGCACTTGGGTAAAGACAATGAAAATGGCGTGCAATTGGCGGTGAATGAAATCAATGCCAAAGGTAATTTGGTTATCGGCGGCAAAAAAGTAAAATTGGCCATGGTTGGCGAAGACGACGCGGGTGATCCGAAACAAGGTCCGGTTGTGGCACAAAAATTGGTAGACGCTAAAGTAGTCGGTGTGGTCGGCCATTTGAACTCAGGTGTGTCTATCCCTGCGAGCGCGGTATACGGCGCGGCTGGCTTGGTACAAATTTCTCCGTCATCAACCAACCCTGATTACACCCTGAAAGGTGCGAAAACACCAAAAGGCGCGGTAAGCTCATACCGTGTGGTAGCGACTGATGCGCAACAAGGTCCGGCATTGGCCAAATACATGTTGGGTCATGGCGCGAAAACCATTGCGATCTTGGACGACGCGACTCAGTACGGTAAAGGTTTGGCGGACCAAGTGGAAAAAACCATGAAGGATTCCGGTGCCAATGTTGTCGCGCGTGAAGCAGCAACCGATAAAACCACCGACTTCAAAGCCGTGTTGACCAAAATCAAAGGCATGAATCCTGACTACGTATTCTGGGGTGGTATGGATGACACGGCCGCTACTTTGGTTAAACAAATGAAAGAGTTGGGCATGACGGCGAAGCTGACTTCTGCTGATGGCGCATGTACCGATAAATTCATTGAGTTGGCCGGCGCAGCGGGTAAAGGTGTGATTTGTTCTCAAGCCGGTATGCCGTTGTCAAAAATGGCTAAGGGTGTGGAATTTAACACCAATTACGAAAAAGCCTTCCCGGGTCAAAAAGTGCAAATTTACTCTCCATTCTCTTACGATGCGACCTACGCGCTCGTAGAAGCGATGAAGATTGCTAACTCGACCGATCCTGAAGCCATCGCTGCGGCTATGCCTAAAGTGAACTTTGAAGGTCTGATCGGCCAAATCGCTTTTGACGAAAAAGGCGACATCAAAGGTGGCGCGATTTCGATTTTCGAAGTCAAAGACAAATTGGAAGTGGTGGATATCGTTAAGTAATACGGCACACAGCCTCAGCATCATTCGATTCTGGGGCTGTTGTCTGTTTGGTTAAGCGGTGTTCGATGGATAGAACAATAACATTCTGGTGAATTCTTCGGATTCACCGTTTATTATTTTTAGA
>CAYPYQ010000052.1:0-8486 GCA_964414735.1 uncultured Hydromonas sp. | reverse complement strand
GTAATACCACGCTCCGCCGTGCGTAAAAACTCGGACATCACACGCATCGCCGATGCGTTTGGTTCGTCAGCTTGTGCTGCGGCTTCAATCGCTTCAATCGCCTGATCTATCGTCAAATCCTGACGGAACACGATTTTATACGCGCGCTTGATCGCTGCAATCTGTTCAGCGGTATAGCCGCGACGCTTCAAACCTTCGGAGTTAATCCCAAACGCCGCGCTCGGACTGCCACCAATCATTACATATGGCGCAACATCCTTGAGCAAAATGCTGCCACCGCCCACCATCGCATGCGCACCGATTTTCACAAACTGATGCACGCCACTCATCCCTCCGACAATCGCCCAGTCCTGAATCTGCACATGACCAGCAAATTGTGCATTACTCGCCAAAATGGTGTGATTACCCACGCGGCAATCATGCGCCAAATGAACATAGCCCATGATCCAGTTGTCATTACCAATGCTGGTGACGCCTTCGTCCTGCGTCGTGCCCAGATGAAAACTACAAAACTCACGAATCGTATTGCGATCACCAATCACCAAACGCGTCGGTTCCCCTGCATATTTTTTATCTTGCGGCACGCCGCCCAGCAAAATGTGATGGCCGATGTGATTGCCCACACCAATCGTAGTGTGCCCTTCAACCACCGTATGCGAACCGATTTCCGTCCCGTTGCCAATCACGACGTCTGGACCGATGATACTGTACGCGCCAACGCTGACGCCTTCGCCCAACTGGGCTTTCGGATCAACGATTGCTGTTGCATGAATGTGTGTCGTCATAAAAATTTTTATTGAGTAAAAATAACCAATCTCGTCCATATTCATCACGAAAATGGCCGTGATCTTTAGCGCTTATTCACCGGCCTCGGTTGACTTCTCAATGCGATAGGTACAAATTAAATCAGCCTCTGCCGCCACTACGCCGTCCACTTTAGCGCAAGTTGAAAAATAAGCAAAGCTACGCGCCACTTTGGTCAATCGTGATTCCAAAACCAATTGATCACCCGGCTCAACCTGACGCTTGAAGCGAACATTATTCATGCCGACGAAGTAATACATGGCATCCGGATGCAGCTCATTCACCCACAACATCGCTGAAGCCTGTGCCAACGCCTCCATAATCAGCACCCCCGGCATTACCGGACGCTTGGGAAAATGCCCCATAAAAAAGGGCTCGTTCATAGTCACATTTTTGATCGCTACCAAACGTTTTTGCGGTTCAACCTCCAACACGCGATCCACCAATAAAAACGGATAACGGTGTGGCAATCGCTTAACCACTTCAGTGATGTCGTAACCAGATTCTGTCATGCTCAACGCCATATTTTTTGCCTCTCATGCGAGCTTATTCCAAATCAGACGGACGCTCTGCTGTTTATTTTACATTCTGTTCTAAATTTCTTTCCAAACTGCGAATCCGCTTGCGCAAATCCGCCAAATGACGGATCAACGAAGCGTTTCGCTCCCATTCGCGATGTGTGCTGGTGGGGTAAACTCCTGTATATTGTCCTGACTCCGTAAGGCTGGAGGTGATCGCCGTACCACCCGATACGATCGTATGATCCGGGATGGTCAAATGACCGCCCAACATCGCCGCACCACCAATCATGCAGGATTGACCGATAATGGAACTACCGGCAATACCCGCACATGCGGCAATGGCCGTATGAGCGCCCACTACGCAATTATGCGCAATTTGTACCAAATTATCAATTTTTACATCATCTTCAATCACGGTATCGGTCAATGCGCCGCGATCTATCGTGGTATTCGCACCGATTTCCACGTCATTGCCAATTACCACGCGTCCCACCTGAGGAATTTTTTGCCAGCCATTCGGTGTTGGCGCAAAACCAAAACCATCCGAGCCAATCACCGCACCTGCATGAATGATACAGCGTTGACCGATTTCGCAAGACTCATAGATCGTCACACGCGGATACAGGCGCGTGCGCTCGCCGATCCGCACATGCGCACCAATGCATACGCCCGAGTCGATCACCACGCCATCACCGATCTGTGCCGATTCGCCAATCACTGCGTACGCACCGATCTGTACGTTTTGACCAATCTGAGCATCAGCTGCAATCACGGCAGTCGGGTGAATCATGGTTTCCGTGGGTCCGGCTGGCAAGTAGCAGCGCTGTGCCACCATCGCAAACAAAGCATAAGGTTGGCGACAAACGGCAAATGTACTTTTGGATAGGTCAAAACCTTCTTGGGTTTTCAACCATTCATAATCCGCTTCAGTCAGGGCGATCACGCTGGCGTGGCACTCGAGCAGCTGTGCGCGTAACTTTGTATTACTCAAAAATGCAAACGCATCCTTGCCCGCCAGATTCAGAGGTGCCACATGCGTCACACGCACGTCATCCAAGACCAAACCCTCGGCCAGATACACCTGCGCTTGAACCGCTGAAAATAAATCAGCCAGTGCTTGCGGTTGAACCAACACTGGCTGGAATGAAGTCATCGTACTCATCTACCTGCTTTCTGTCGGCGAGCACTTCGGATGAAATGCTCACCTATGTCCGATTATCATGATGAAACGGTGCGAATTATTTCAATTGCTCCAATACACGCTGTGTCATATCGTATTGGGGTTTGATATATACCGCTTCTTGCACCACCAGATCATAACCTTCTTTTTCTGCGATATTGCGAATCACGGTATTTGCATTTTTCAGTAAGTTTTGCAGTAAATTATTTTGCGCTTGTGATAATTCGGTTTCAAACGTAGTACGCTCGGTATCAAATGCTTCTACCGCTTTACCAATTTCAGCTTCGCGTTGGGCACGCTGCTCATCGGTCAACTTTGGAAAATCTTTTTCATAAGCCTGCTGTTTGGCACGAATGTCCGCTGCTTTTTGCTCCAAACCGCGCTCGCGTGATTTGAAATTTTTATCCAAAGTCGCACGTGCATTTTTCGCAGGGGCAGACTCTGCCAACAAGCGATCCAAGCTGACATAACCCACTTTGAAGTCCTGAGCCGCCATAGCTGGAAATGACGGAAGAGCCAATGCCATAATCAAACCCACGGCGACTTTCTGTGTTGCCCACTTGTTCATCCATTTTGCACCATTCATCATTTCCACCTTTTTCATCATAGATATTGCCTATACTTTAGCACAGCCTGTCTGCCACTGTCATATCTGATTAGAACGACGTACCGATTTGGAATTGGAAACGTTGTTCTTGGTCACTATCTTTTTTCTTGATCGGAATACCATAACTGAATTTCAATGGGCCGATCGGTGATGCCCATAACAGGCCAACACCTGCTGAATAACGCATCCCTTCACTACCCGCGACGTACGCACTGGATTTGTAATCTGACCAAACACCACCGGCATCTGCGAATACGAATAAACGCGCCGCTTTACTCTTGACCATACCTGGGAATGGGAATTGCAGTTCCAAGTTGGCAACGGCACGCTTGTTACCACCTACATAGTTATAAGATCCACTGGTGGTATCGCCGGAGTTTTTTGTTTCTTTCGGACCGAGCGTACCACTGTCATAACCACGCACCGAGCCGATACCGCCGGCATAATAGTTATTGTAAAACGGGAAGGCTGATCCACCATAACCTTTACCATAGTCAAACTGGGTATTCAGAGCCAAGGTAATGCGTTTGCTCAACGGTAAAAAGTGCTGATACTGATAAGATACAGTGTAGTATTTCAAATCGCCAAACGGAGCCACAGAGGTCAGTAATTTTTGATATTGCCCTCGGCTCGGCATCACACTGGAATCACGCGTATCGTAGCTCCAGCCCGTAGTCAAGGCATAGGTCATGAAATGGTTTTTACCATTGCCATATTTGTTCATAAAGTCGATATAGCCAATCGGGCTCTTGCTCGAATCCAGCTCAATTTTGTTATATTCCGGATTAATCCCCAGATACAAACGATGACGCTCACTCAGCGGAATACCGTAGAGCAGATTCAGGCCTGCCGTGGTATAAATCGTGTCGGACAAATCCAGCTTGGATAAATCGGTACGTTTGTAATACGCACTGACGGTTTGGCTGATACCATCCTTGGTAAAGTAAGGATTCGTGGTCGAAATACTGACATTACGAGTGGATGAACTGGTATCAATCCCCACGGACAATGACTGACCGCTACCCATGAAGTTGTTTTCCGTGATTGAACCGGACAAAGTCACTTTATCACTGGTACTGTAGCCCAAACCCAGTTTCAAGTCGCCGGTTGGCAATTCATTCACGCTGTAGTTCACGTCCACTTGATTATTGGTACCCGGTACCGGAACCACCTCAACATCAACTTTATCGAAATAGCCTAAGCGGTCAATACGGTCACGCGACAGTTGTACCTTTGAACCATCAAACAAAGCGCTTTCCATCTGACGGACTTCACGACGAATCACAAAATCCTGTGTGCGGCTGTTACCCATAATGTTCACGCGACGCACATACACACGCTCCATCGGATTGACCACGATGGCAACGTCCACTGTGTGGTCAGCAGATGATAGTTTAGGCTGTACATCCACTTGAGCCAGAGCATAACCGTCCTCGCCCAAACGATTGTGAATTTTTTCAACAATTTTGCTGATTTTTTCACGTGAATACACACTACCAATATTATATTTCACCAATTTTTCAATGTCGGCGCGCGGCGTACCTTTGGTATCGCCAACCAGTGAAATGCTGCTGACGCGATATTGCTCACCTTCTTTAACGGCCAGATTGATATCCACTCCATCGGCTTTGGCCGACGGCGTTACGCGTACATCTGTGAAGTCAAAATCCAAATAGCCGCGATCGTAGTAATACGCACGGATGTTTTCCAAGTCGGATTTCAGACGCTCCTCGGAATACACGCTGTCTTTGGTGTACCAAGAGAAAATACCGTTTTTGTCCATTTCCATCTGGTTACGGATGGTATAGCTGGACACATGGGTATTACCTTCAATCTTAATGGCTCGAATTTTTGTGCTTTTGCCTTCTTCAACCTTGATGTTGACAATGACTTGGTTGCGATCCTGTTTGATGGCTTCGGTCGTAACCGTCGCTGCAGTCAAACCCGAGTCGCGGTACATTTGTAATAACTCTGTTTTGATTTGCTCCAAAGTATTCGGGTTATACGGCGTTCCTTGGCCGAAGCCTTTGGATTTAAGGGTTTCGCGGAAGTTCTTGACATCCAGTTTTTTCATACCGGTGATGTTGAACTCGGAAATCACCGGGCGCTCACTGAGCTTGATCTTCAGCACTGAGCCATCGAGGCGCGCACTGACATTTTCATACAAACCCGAGTCATAGAGAGACTTAACGATCTGCGCTTCGGAGTCTTTGGAGTAGCGCTCACCGACCTTAACCGGCAAGATATTGAACACGGTGTTCGGATCGCTGCGCTCCAAACCGTCTACGGTAATGTCTGATAAGATAACTGATGGGCTGACGCTTTTTTTCACCGTGCTGGCTTTGCCAGTCGCGGCTGCCGCTGTAGCTGTTTCCGCAGTTGCCGTTGCAGCTGACGTATCCGTTGTCTCCAGTGTATTCACTGCGGTTTGCGCTAAAACCGGTGTTGCGACCAAAGCACCGACCATCATGACGGCCATATAACCGGGCGTAAAACGCAGAGTATGTTGTTTATCAGACATATTGTTCCTATTGTGCAATATCAATTAAAACGTCATGGGTTCGCTGCCGGTCTGCTCAGACTCAGGCAAACCAATGGGCATCGTTAAACAAAGCAATCCCCATCAATAGCAGTAACAGCAGAAAACCGATTTTTTGCCCAACCACTAAAATTTTTTCCGGCAAAGGTCTGCCTCGTATGGCTTCTGTGGCGTAGTATACCAAATGCCCGCCGTCTAAAACAGGAATCGGTAATAAATTTAACGTTCCGAGGCTGACGGATAATACGGCTAAAAAACCGAGAAATTGTGTGAAACCGCCGTGTGCACTATTACCCGCCTGCTTGGCAATGGTGACCGGACCGCCGATGTTTTTCACGCTCAAATGCCCCGTGAGAATTTTATACAGCCCTTTTACGTTGAGCGCCATTTGTTCCAGTGTTGTGCTCACACCCAAATATATGGCTTTGAAAACACCACGTTTTTCAGTCACCATCGGGATATCTGAGGCCACTTGGATGCCAATTCGCCCGACCGTCATCGGCTCTTGACCAGGCTGATTCATCGGCAAAGTCTCGGCTTTTGGCGTGACTTCGACCGAAAAAGTCTCGTTCTGCCGCTGTACCATCAAGGTGACGGCACGATCTGGATTGTTTTGAATGGTATTTAAAATTTGATTGCCGCTGGTATGAATGCCATTGATACCGATCAGTACATCACCGGCTTTCAGCCCGGCCAACGCTGCCGGTGAATTAGCGACAACTTGACCTACCGGTGCATTTTTTTGATACAGCGCCAAACCCACCTGCTCTTGCCAATTTTGCTGATCCAGACTGACTTTTTCCAAAGACAATGGCGAACTGATATGCTCATTGCCCGATGCATCGCGCCATTTCAGCGTGATACGTTCCTGATCCAACAACGCCTTGATGATAGCGCTCTGCACATCGCCGTAATTTTTAACTGCATGTTGATTGATTTCGAGTGCGGTGTCGCCATCCTTGATTCCCGTTTGCGCCAAAACCGACTGAGTGTTGGGTAAAGCGAGTACTGGCGCCGGCATTTTAGCCGTGCCGTATTGCAAAACCGAGAAAACCACTGCCGCAAACAGCAGATTCACCAACGGCCCTGCCGCGACGATCGCCATGCGCTGCCAGACCGAACGCGAGGCAAAACTGCCCTCAACGGCTTGTGATTGTGACTCTTTGGTCGCGATGCTGTATTCGCCGCGCATTTTGACGTAGCCACCCAGCGGAATGGCGGCAATACAAAACTCCGTACCCTCGCTATTTTTCCATGAAAACAGCGGCTTGCCAAAACCAACTGAGAATTTTTCAATCGCTACACCAGAACGCTTGGCCACCCAATAGTGTCCCCACTCATGGATGGTGACCAGCACCAGAATCGCAACCAAAAATGATAATAATTCGATCATCCGTCTTTCCTATGTCGGTCAAAACCCTCCGCACGCGGGTGATAAAGCCTTAAGTCTTGACCAAAGTTTGAATATACTGCTGCGCCCAGTCGCGCACTTGCGCATCCACCGCGCACACTTCATCTAGACTGCGCGGCGCATCAGGATGCAATGCATTGAGCGCCTGTTCGTTGACTCGAGCAATGTCGAGAAAGGCAATGCGCTCGTCCAAAAATGCCGCAACGGCGACCTCGTTACTCGCATTGAGCACGATGGATGCAGCACCGCCGGCTTTGAGCGCCTCGAATGCCAAACGCAAATTGGCAAACTTAGTCAAATCCGGCTCGATAAAAGTTAACTGCCCGATTTTCGCCAGATTCATGGTCTGGATACCCGATGCAATCCGTTCACCTTTTTCACCTGCGTAAGCCAGCGCATGCGCAATCGGTACGCGCATATCGGGATTGCCCAACTGCGCCAAGCTCGAACCATCCACGTAATTAACCAGCGAATGAATCACGCTCTGCGGATGAATCACCACATCAATGCGCTCGGCAGGCACGCCGAACAGCCAATGCGCCTCGATAACCTCCAAACCTTTATTCATCATCGTAGCCGAATCCACCGAAATCTTGCGCCCCATCTGCCAGCGTGGATGCGCACACGCCTGATTCGGCGTGATGTGGCTCAAATCCGCCAGCGGCGTGTGTAAAAACGGCCCGCCGGACGCGGTCAAAGTCAAACTCGCCACGCCGCGCGTATTCACACCCGTGATGGATAGCTTGCAATCAGGTAAACATTGATACAAGGCGTTATGCTCACTGTCGATGGGCAGCAGCGTTGCGCCATTTTGCGCGACCGCCTCGGTCATCAGCGCACCCGCCATGACCAACGATTCCTTGTTGGCCAATAACAATTTTTTACCGGCACGCGCCGCCGCCATAGTGGGCAACAAGCCCGCTGCGCCAACAATCGCCGCCATCACCGTGGTCACTTCAGGCGCACTCGATACGTCGCATAAAGCCTGCACACCGACCAAAACCTCGGTTGTAGACCTAAGCATCTTTAGTTGCGCACGCAAATCCTGCGCCGCATCCTCATCCAATACCACCGCATATTTCGGTACGAACTGCGCACACTGATTGGCCAACTGCTCCGTCTGACGATGCCCCGACAGCGCAAACACCTCAAACCGCTCGGGATGTCGCGCCACCACGTCCAAGGTCGAGCAACCAATCGAACCGGTCGCACCCAATACCGTAATCACCTGCGGTTTCAAAACCTGCTTATCCATAAATCATTCAATCAAAAATTAGCCTCGGTGCATCGACAGCCAGCTCAGCAAAATAATCTGCAACGGCAACACTGGCAAAATCGCATCGATCCGATCCAAAATCCCGCCATGCCCCGGCAAACTGGAGCCACTGTCCTTCACGCCCGCGCACCGTTTGAGCCACGACTCA
>CAYPYQ010000051.1:0-3214 GCA_964414735.1 uncultured Hydromonas sp. | reverse complement strand
GTGGATGCGGTGAAAATCGGTATGCTGCACAGTCCGGAAATCGTGCAGGTGGTTGCCGATGCTTTGCGCCGATATGAGTTGAAGTATGTGGTGCTGGATCCGGTGATGGTGGCCAGCAGCGGTGATCGTTTGATTGCCGCTGAAACGGTCGAGGTACTGGTGCGTGAATTGTTTCCACTGGTGAGTGTGGTCACGCCAAACTTGGATGAGGCGTCATGGCTACTGGGACGAGCGATTGAACATCCGGAGCAGTTGGAGCAAGCGGCATATGAATTATGCGCTCTGGGGGCGTCGGCTGTGCTACTCAAAGGCGGTCATTTGGCAGAGCAGAGCGCGGGCGCACAGGTAACGGATTTATTACGTTATCGCTCAGAACAAGGTCAATGGCAAACAAAGACCTATGCCAGTCCGCGTATTGCCAGCCAAAATACGCATGGCACGGGGTGCACCTTATCCTCGGCGATGGCGTGCTATTTGGCTTTGGGCGCGAGTTTGCCGGAGGCGGTGGCGCAGGCACGGGCGTATGTTGTGCAAGCGATTGAGAGCGGCCGCTCGGTACAAACAGGGCAAGGACATGGGCCGCTCAATCATGGCTTTTCACCACGCGCTACGATTATCTTGGATGGGCGCTGAGCGCAGCGTTACGCGGTGCGGGGAGCCATTTTTGCACCAAAAAACCCAATATCAATGTGAAGGCCAAACTGGGAACCGACGATCCCATGTTTGGCCAAAACATGGGTGTCAAATGGTACACCGCAATCCCCAGCAACCAAACGCATACCGATGGTATATGGATGACTGGTACGGAGGTGTGCTCGGCTTGAGCGCTCAAGCGCGCAATAATGACGCCAAAAAGCGGTACAAACACGGAGCTGAGTATCAATAAAAATGGCTCTAATCCATGCATCGGCAAAACCAGTGCGGCCAAAACGGCGGCGATGAGAAGTATTTTTCCCCAGCGGGCAAGGCTGTAATGAGACTGTAAATGATGCAGTGATACCGAGCCTGAATACAGGTCGCCATAAGCGTTATCCAACTCATCTACCAAGATAAAGCCCAGCGCTACCATGCCGAATTGTGCCAATAAAATGCTTGAGACCAGCGAGTCATTCGGATGGGTCGTGCTGACAATTAAAATCCCCAAAGCGTAGCACCAAATATTGGCCATTATGTAGCCGACCCATGTGCCTTTGAACGCTGTTTTGGCTTCGGGTTTTTGGCTAAAGCGAGCGTAGTCAGCCACCAATGGCAACCACGAAATCGGCATCGCGATCACCAAATCAATTGCGGTGATAGCGCTCATAGCGCCAGTGCCTGAGCGCTGCCAAAAAGCGCTGAAACCGCCGTCGATATTTTTGAGGCGCAGGCCAAACTGAATGCTTAACCAGATCAAAGACAAAATCGCCAACGGCAAACCAAAACGCCCGATAAAACGACGAATGACGCGCGACATCGGCGTGCTGATGAGCAGCCATAAAATCGCGCCTAAAAATAAGGTGGCGGCGATATTCAATGCATCCATCGGCAGTGGGTAAACCGTAGTGGCAATGGCGCTTAGACCATCGCGCATCACGACCAGCTCAAAACTGGTCCAACCGAGCAGTTGAACAATATTCAATGCGACAGGCAGTTTCGCAAAATGATAACCATAGGTCATTTGCATCAGGCTAGCACTGTTGAGTCCACGCATGGCGGCCAAATGTGCCACCCACGCCAGTAGCGTTACGCCCAGCACCGAGCCGATGACGATGGCCAATAATGCCTGCTGGGTACCCAAAGCCGGAACCAAATACGCGCCGACCTGCATGACCAGTAGACCGACCCCTAAACTAAACCAGAGTGCGGCCTGATCGCGCAATGTGAAAATGCGTTCATTGGGTGTTACGGGAGAAAAAACAGGTGTGTGTACCGCTTGGGACGATAGCGTCCCGGATGACGAATGAGTCATTAGATTCCTTTCCTTCGCGGAGATTAGCCCGAACAGGTTCAAAGGGTATTTCTCAGGCCGAATCGCCTCATGCGACTGACCACCCCTAGGTATTTGTTTGGCCACGGATGGTACAAACAGCGCGTCATCATAGGTAGATGCGGTGCAAAAGTCAAATGCGTGGGCTGAGCGTGCTTGCACCGATAAGTGATTTGGTAGACAATAAACAAGGGCTCAATACTTGGAAAATCCGTAAAAAATAAGACGCAAATAGATTAAATGGAGTGTTGTTATGGCAGTTGAATTACGAGAATTTTTACCAGAAGACGAAACGCTTTTAGTACGCTATTTAGCTGATCCGCAGACCGTTCAGTATTTGTCCAATCGTATTCCACAGCCATATACTGCAGAGGATGCGCATTGGTGGGTGACATCGGGCAGTCGTGAGCAAATTGCCCGTGCCGTGGTTGTGGATAATCAGCTGGTCGGTGCCGTGGGTGTGATTCGCGGGCAGCTGGAGGAGTGGTACTCTGCTGAGATTGGCTACTGGATTGGGCGCGAGCATTGGGGGCATGGCTATGCGTCGCAGGCTTTGCAAATGATGACGGATTATCTGTTTGAGCAAACCGATCTGGTGCGATTGGCCGCTACCGTCTTTGCGCCTAATGCGGCATCTGTGAAGGTTTTAGAAAAATGTGGCTACGAGTTCGAAGCGCGTTTGCGTAAGAGTATCTTTAAAAATGGCGAGTTTTACGACAGCTTGATTTATACGCGATTGCGGTAAAGCGCTTTCAAATTGCTCGGTGAGCAAGGTCATGTTTGAGCTATAATGCCACAGTCATTCTGTTTAACTGATTTTTAAGGAAAAATAATCATGGGTTACGAAGCCATTCCTGCTGGTAAGGACATTCCGAACGATTTTAATGTCATCATCGAGATTCCTGCGCAAAGCGATCCGGTGAAATACGAAGTGGACAAAGACACGCAAACCTTGTGGGTGGATCGTTTCATCGGCACCGGTATGCGTTATCCATTGAGCTACGGCTACATTCCGCAAACTTTGGCAGGTGATGGCGATCCGGTGGATGCGTTGGTATTGGCGCCATTCCCAATTATGGCAGGCGCAGTGGTGCGTTGCCGCCCAATCGGTATGCTGAAAATGACCGATGAAAAAGGCGAAGACGCAAAATTGATCGTCGCGCCAGTGGATAAAGTATGCCCGATGACTGCGGACATCAAAACCATTGATCAAGTACCGCAATACATCAAAGACAACGTTCAGCACTT
>CAYPYQ010000050.1:0-1565 GCA_964414735.1 uncultured Hydromonas sp. | reverse complement strand
GATTACACCGTCACGCAGCCGCTGCATCTATACACGGCTCAAGATCACGCCACCTGGAAAACCCTATACGAACGCCAAGAGCAGCTGCTCGAAGGTCGCGCCTGTGACGAATATTTAGATGGGCTGAAACAGCTGGACATGGACAAACACCGCGTGCCGGATTTTAATGATCTGAACCTCATCCTGCAAAAAGCCACCGGCTGGCAAATCGTCGCGGTCAATGGTTTGGTGCCTGACGATGTGTTTTTCGAGCATCTGGCCAATCGCCGTTTTCCCTGTACGTGGTGGATGCGTCGCCCTGAGCAAATGGATTATTTGCAGGAGCCGGATTGCTTTCACGATGTCTTCGGTCACGTCCCGCTGCTGATTAACCCCGTGTTCGCCGACTACATGCAGGCATACGGCCAAGGCGGTGTGAAAGCTGAACGACTGCAAGTGTTGCACATGTTGGCACGACTGTATTGGTACACCGTCGAGTTTGGCTTGATCCGCACGCCCCAAGGTTTGCGCATTTATGGCGCGGGGATTGTTTCGAGCAAAACTGAAAGTATTTATTGTCTGGAGTCCGATGTACCGAACCGCATTGGTTTTGATTTACAGCGCATTTTACGTACGCAATATAAAATCGACGATGTGCAAAAAACCTATTTCGTCATCGACAGTTTTCAACAACTGTTTGATGAAACGCGTGCCGATTTCACCGAAATGTACGAAGCACTCAAGGATTTACCTACTTTTACCGCAACCGATCAATTACCCTCAGATCACACAATAACCCGCTCATGAATATGATAGCCGCCTACACCGAAGCCCAAATTCTCAGCGCCCAAACGACGCTGCATCCCGATTGGCAATACGATGCGGCGCGTCCTGCACTCAAACGCACGTTTGTATTTGCGGACTTCAACCAAGCCTTTGGTTTCATGAGCCGCGTGGCGCTGTACGCCGAAGCGCACAACCACCATCCCGAATGGTTTAACGTTTATAACCGCGTTGAAGTCACGCTCACGACGCATGATGCCGGCGGCATTTCGGAGCGCGACATTGCCATGGCGCAGTGGATGGATCAGTTGGTTTAAGCGACCTGAATAAAAAAGAGCATCGTTTGATGCTCTTTTGCTATCCAACAGAACCGTTTAGCTGGCCAAGGCTTTATCCAAATCCGCGTAGAACTGTTTCCAATCCGGCTCGCCGATATATTTTTTGGCATTACCCTTTTTGTCGATGATGTAGGTGGTCGGCGTACCGATGATGTCGCCAAACGCCGTGGCGAGTTTGCCATCGCTGTCCCACACGGTTTGGAACGGCAGCTGCTTCTCAGTTGTGTAATTTTTTACGACTTTCGGATCGTCGTATTGCATCGCCACGGCGACGTATTCCACGCCTTTGGGATTGTATTGCTGGTACATTTCGACCATTTTTGGCATTTCTTTTTTGCACGTCGAGCAGGTGGTCGCCCAGAAATTGACCACGACGACTTTACCCGCCTGTTGCATCGCACCGAAATCCACCGGCTTTTGATCCAGTGTTGCCACTTTGAGGTTGGCGTATGGCGTTTGCGCCTG
>CAYPYQ010000049.1:0-16310 GCA_964414735.1 uncultured Hydromonas sp. | reverse complement strand
CTCGCAATACGCAAAAACCCTGAATTACTACAAACGCATGATGCCTTCACCGTGCGCCCGCGCCTGCCGCTGAGTGGGCAATAAACCCACATTCTGCGAATTTTTGGCGCAAAGCCCACAAAGGCTATTGACATAAGGCCTCTTATATAGCATAATTTCAATCCTGTTCCCTGATAGCTCAGTCGGTAGAGCGACGGACTGTTAATCCGCAGGTCCCTGGTTCGAGTCCAGGTCGGGGAGCCAAAATTTTTTCAAAACCCGCACTTCTCTAAGTGCGGGTTTTTTGTTAGGATGGTGACCTTCCTCCAATCCGCTCTCAGCATTCTTTTGCAGGTGAATTATGCGCCTCACCGTTTCTATCCAGTACGCCACCCAGCTCGGGGAAAGCCTCCTTTTACATATCTCTTCGCCGCATGACGCACGCAGCATTTCAATGCAGTATACGGATGCGCAACAATGGTCGACTGAATTGGTGTGGGATGGTGGTGCGTTTGATTATCAGTTCAGTGTCGTGGACTCATCGGGGAAAACGCTCCATACGGAGCGCCATGCGCGAACCTTTTCACCTCAGGCCTATGCGACGAGGGAATACGTTCATCTACGAGCGCATTGGGATTTGCCGAATTTTCCTGAGCATGTGCTGGACAATAAGATTTTCCACAATCGTGTGTTTAACATCGCTTTACAACCGTTTGCGCTGGAGCCACAGCACACGCATGTGTTTCAAATTCGCGCGCCGTTGTATCCGAGTCATTGGCAAATTTGCCTACTGGGTGCACACCATGCACTGGGTAATTGGCAGGCGGATGAATTTGTTCCGCTGCATCAGGTGGCCATGGGTATCTGGCGCGTCGCGGTGGATTTGTCGAATATCCATGATGGGGTTGCCTATAAATACGGAATTTTTGACACGCAAACCGAGCAATTCGTTGCGTTTGAAGGTGGCGAGAATCGTTTTTGTCCCGCCGATCATTCGAGCGCATTGACGGTGGTTCATGATGCCGGTTATCGTTTTTTACCCGATCAGCTGTGGCGCGCGGCGGGTGTGGCGATTCCGGTGTTTTCCTTACGCAGCACGCGGTCACTGGGCAGCGGGGAGTTTTCGGATTTAAAATTACTCGGCGATTGGGCGCATGCCGTGGGCTTGTCATTGATCCAGCTGCTGCCGATCAACGACAGTACGGTGAATTATTCGTGGCTGGATCAGTATCCGTATTCGGCGATTTCGGTGTATGCCTTGCATCCACAGTATCTGTCGCTGCTGGATCTGCCATATGGTTTGTCTGATGCACAGATGGCTGAATTTAAACAGGCGCAAGCACAGCTGAATATCACTGCGCAAGTGGATTTTGAACGCATGATTCGGGTGAAATGGAAACTGATTCGCTCGGTGTTTCAGACACATCACGCCGATATCATGCAGGATGCGGATCTGATGCAGTTTATTGCCGAACGCGCACAGTGGCTCAAGCCATATGCGGTTTTCTGCGCGCTGCGCGACCAGTTTGGCAGCGTGGATTATGCACAATGGGGACACTACGCTCACTACACCCCTTCGTTAATCGAGGCGTTTTTCCAGCCGGAGCACGCGCTGTTTGACGAGCTCATGCTGCATTGTTTCGTGCAATACCACCTGCATCTGCAACTGCGCGCGGCGACGCAGTATTTGCAGCGTTTGGGGGTGTCGCTCAAAGGTGATTTGCCCATCGGTGTGCGCCGCCACAGTGTCGATACGTGGATAGAGCCAGAATTATTCTCTATGGATTTTCAGGCGGGCGCACCGCCGGATCTGTTCTCTGACTTGGGGCAAAACTGGGAGCTGCCAACCTACGACTGGGTGCAAATGAAGTTGGAGGGCTATCAATGGTGGTCTCGCCGTTTGGCCGCAATGTCGCAGTATTTTGATGCGTTGCGCATCGACCATATTTTGGGATTTTTCCGTATCTGGCGCATCCCAACCGACGCGACGCAGGGCTTGCTCGGATATTTTTATCCGGCGCAGGGCGTGACACGCGAGGAACTGGAGCAGCGCGGCATTGATTTTGATGAAACGCGCGATTGTGCGCCGTTCATCACCGATGGGTTATTGCACAGCGTTTTTGGCGAACAAACAGACGTGGTGATCGAGCGTTATTTCCACCCGTCTGCGCACGCACCAAGTGAATACGTGTTCCAACCAACATTTGATACACAACGTAAAATTGAACATGATTTTGATGCACGCAACGATGCGGACAATCCGTTGAAACAGTCATTGCTGGCACTACACAGCAATGTGCTGTTCATCATGGAGCTGACGGAAAACAACATCGTCTACCATCCGCGCTTTAACGTCTATCAAACAACAGCTTATCAAAACCGTTCTCCAGAGCAACAGCAGAAGCTCCGCGAACTGTACCACGACTATTTTTTCGTACGCCAAGAATCCTTGTGGCGCGCCAGCGGTCTGGAAAAATTACCGGCACTGCAACGCGCAACGGACATGTTGATTTGCGCCGAAGATTTGGGACTGGTTCCCGACTGCGTGCCGCAGGTATTGGACGAGCTGGGCATCGTTGCGCTCAAACTGCAGCGCGCACCGAAGGAGCAGCTGCCGTACTACGACCCGAAAAATCTCGGTTATATGAACGTCACCACCACCTCCAGTCACGACAGCAGTACATTGCGGCAATGGTGGGCGGAAACCCCGACCTTGATTCAACAATACTACAGCGAACAATTGCAACGCCCTGGCGACGCACCCAGCGAATTAACCCCTGCATTGGCCGAGCAAATTTTGCGGCAAAATCTACAATCCCCTGCCATGCTGGCGATTTTCCCATTACAAGATTGGCTCGCTGCAGCCGAGCACCTGCCCCGCATGGATGTCAATGCGGAGCGCATCAATGACCCGGCCAACCCGGATCAACGCTGGGCGTACCGCATGCATATCACTTTGGAAGAATTATTGGCGGCCGAAACATTCAACCGCGACATCGCAGACTGGATCACACTATCAAATCGACGGATGGTGTGAATCCAGCAGGATAACGGATGGATTAATCAAATAAAAACGTTTGCTCGGCCAAACGAGGCGCTTGTTGATCCTTTTCGGATAACAACGGTTGCCCATCAAATGCCGGCCACTCAATACCGATACTCGGATCATTCCAAATGATCGCCTGTTCGCATTCCTTGAACCAAAAATCCGTGGTTTTGTATAAGAACTCCGCATGCTCGGACAGCGTCAAAAAACCATGTGCGAATCCGGGCGGAATCCACAGCTGACGCTTATTCTCCGCTGACAAATGCACCCCCACCCATTGACCGAACGTTGGTGAGCTTTTGCGGATGTCGACCGCCACGTCAAACACTTCGCCCACCACACAGCGCACCAGCTTACCCTGTGGATGCGGAGGCAGTTGATAATGCAAGCCACGCAAAACGCCCTTAGCCGAACGCGAATGATTATCCTGAACAAATTCTACGTCATAACCCACGGCTTGGTTGAATTTGACCTGATTGAAACTTTCAAAGAAAAAACCGCGGGCATCACCAAACACGGCAGGTTCTATGATTTTGACCTCAGGGATCTGGGTATCAATGATTTTCATAGATGTTCCTTTGAGATTTTAATCAGGTATTGACCGTAATCACTCTTGAGGAAAGGTTTTGCTAAACGCACCAAAGTCTCTTGATCAATATAGCCCATACGATAAGCAATCTCTTCAACACAGGCAATCTGTTGACCTTGACGCTTTTGAATCATGGCAACAAAAGTTCCCGCATCGCGCAAAGAGTCATGTGTGCCCGTATCCAACCACGCATAACCACGATCCATGGTCTGTACGCGCAACGTACCATTTTCCAAATAAATTTTATTCAGATCGGTGATTTCCAATTCGCCACGCGCCGATGGCTGAATGGTTTTCGCATGTTTGACCACATCGGCGTCATAAAAATACAGCCCGGTTACGGCAAAATTGGATTTCGGTTCTGCGGGCTTTTCTTCGATACTGACCGCCTTTTTGTCCTCATCAAACTCAACCACACCATAGCGTTCAGGGTCATGAACGTGGTAGGAGAATACGGTCGCGCCATGCTCCTGACTATTGGCGTCAATCAACAAATGATGCAAGTCATGCCCAAAAAAGATGTTGTCACCCAAGACCAATGCCACCGGATGGCCGTCGAGAAATTCTTCGCCCAGCAAAAACGCCTGCGCCAACCCATCGGGTGAAGGCTGCACCTTATAAGACAAGGATAAGCCCCATTGCGAGCCATCGCCCAGCAAATCTTCGAAACGCCCGATATCCTGCGGCGTGCTGATGATCAAAATTTCACGAATACCGGAGAGCATCAATACCGACAACGGATAATAAATCATCGGCTTGTCATACACCGGTAAAAGCTGTTTACTCACCGCCATGGTGATGGGATACAGCCGCGTGCCCGAACCGCCCGCCAGGATAATGCCTTTGCGCTGTTGCGGATTCACATTTGCTTGAAGTTTCATGCTCGCCTCATTAGGGTTGGATTAGGGTAAACACTTGACGCACGCCCTCTTGCCAGCTCGGCAAACGCAAACCAAAAGTATTTTGTATTTTTTCCGTGTTCAAGCGCGAGTTAAACGGCCGCGTGGCCGGCGTCGGATACGCACTACTCGGAATTGCGCCAATCGCCTCCGGTGCAACTTTTAACGGCAATCCTGCCGCCTGCGCTAGCTGCCCCACGTATTGGGCATAGCCGTGCCACGAGGTTTCACCGCTCGCGACCAAATGATAGGTGCCATAATCAACCCACTCATTGGCCTGACGCTTTTGCCAAGTTTCACGCACCACATGCGCGGTCACATCGGCCAGCAATGCCGCTGACGTCGGCGCACCGATTTGATCGGCCACTACGTTCAGCGCATCGCGCTCCTGCATCAGACGCAGCATGGTTTTGAGAAAATTCGCGCCGTATGCGCCAAACACCCAGCTGGTTCGGAAAATGAAATGAGCGGGTAAAGCCGCACGTACCGCCTGTTCGCCTTTTTCCTTGCTGGCACCATAGACCGACTGCGGCGCAACCGCATCGTCCTCAACATATGGCGTTTCGCCCGAGCCTTCAAACACATAGTCGGTGGAGTAGTGCACCATGAATGCGCCATGCGCTGCCGCCCATTGCGCCATTACAACAGGTGCGTGTTCGTTTACCGCATAGGCAGCCGACACGTCCGACTCGGCCTTATCCACCGCCGTGTATGCCGCTGGATTCACGATGATGTCGGGTTGCTCTGCATCGAGCAAAGCACGCAACGCATCGACGTCGCCCAAATCCAAATCTGCACGCACCAGCGCCTTGATCTGCCCCAAAGGCGCGAGCGTGCGCGTCAGCTCAAAACCAACCTGCCCATCCGTACCGGTAACTAATATTTTCGGTAAACGAGGTGCACTCATGATTGCGCCCCACTGTGATCGTGGCCGTATTGTTTGTCCGTCCACTCGCGATACGCGCCGCTGGTGACGTTATTCGTCCAGTCGTTGTTATCCAGATACCATTGAACCGTTTTACGAATGCCGGTTTCAAAGGTTTCCGCCGGTTTCCAACCCAGCTCGCGCTCCAATTTACGCGCGTCAATCGCGTAGCGGCGATCATGCCCCGGACGATCGGTCACAAAGGTGATTTGCTCAGTATATGACTTGCCATCCGCTCGCGGCGATAATTCATCGAGCAAAGCGCAAATGGTGTTGACCACATCCAGATTGGCTTTCTCATTCCAGCCACCGACATTATAGGTTTCACCCAATTTGCCCGCTTCCAATACACGGCGAATCGCGCTGCAATGATCCTTAACAAACAACCAGTCACGAATCTGCTGACCATCACCGTAAATCGGCAACGGTTTGCCCGCACGCGCGTTTAAAATTACCAACGGGATCAATTTTTCAGGGAAATGGTACGGACCGTAATTGTTACTGCAATTGGTGGTCACCACCGGTAAGCCATAGGTATGATGCCACGCACGCACCAAATGATCCGATGCGGCTTTACTCGCCGAATAAGGGCTGTTTGGCTCATAACGATTGGTTTCAGCAAACGGGGGATCATTCGCCTCCAGCGTGCCATACACCTCATCGGTCGACACATGCAAAAAGCGAAACGCTGATTTCTGCAACTCAGGCAAATTATTCCAATAAGCGCGCACAGATTCCAGCAAATTAAACGTGCCAACAATATTCGTCTCAATAAAGTCCGAAGGGCCGTGAATCGAACGATCCACATGCGACTCCGCCGCAAAGTTCACCACCGCACGCGGTTGATATTTGGCTAACAGTTCGGGAATAACGGTCGTGTCACCGATATCCGCCTGCACAAACACATGGTTCGGATTGTCCTTGAGCGATGCCAAAGTCTGTAAATTGCCCGCGTAGGTCAATTTATCCACATTCACCACACCCTCATCAGAACCGCCCAACCAATCCAACACAAAATTACCACCAATAAAACCTGCACCGCCTGTCACTAAAATCATTACTTACCCCAACTCGTACATTTTCAAAATTAACCAATTCAGCTCTGATAAGATACAACTTTCTTTAAACAACACAGCCTCTAAACACTTATTACAAACTAGAACTCACCTCATCAACCAATTGTAAATATGGTTCGCAATATATTCACGTGAAGAATGCGTTGTAGGATGAACCTTATCCGGCAAATATTCTTGTAAATTCTGCTCATTGATGCCCAAATCCCCACTCATATAATAAAAAGGCACTGTCCATTTTTGCGCAACCTGACAAACTGATTGACTCACATCTTCAATAGCACCGTCGTCGCTACCCCCAGACCAAACAGATGGAGGCGACATTAAGATAACCGTGGGGAGTTTCCTTGAATACAACAAGCCCATGTGATAAATATCGCTAATAATCAAATCATATGCATCAAGAATGTTCGTTTTATCGTACTTAACAATTTGCGCAGCCTGTTTTTTAGGTAAAACAAATGAACTTGAATCCAGATCAATGGTGATCGTTGCCCCAGAAGCAGATGCCACTTCTCCCGTCCAGTAATCCATAGGCAGAACACCTGGGATGCGAATCGTAATATCATCCCCTTCTTTCAAGGCAACTTTCCCTGAATAAGATAGCTTAGTTTGTTTTCCTTGAATAATAGACTGAACAGCGTAGGTATTTTCAAGGCTCTGTCGCGCACCAGCTCTATCTACCGGGTTGTGTATCCGATCATTATGTCCATGATCAATAATGACCACATCAAAGGGCTTTAGCTTCCATGGTCTGTTAATCCGATATTCGTATCCCATAGTAATCGGACTCGTTGCTTTGTCACACGACTCATCATAGCTATCCAAGCCATCATCTGGCAAAGCACTCTGAATTTTATTGGTAAGCTCTCGCGTCGTAGCAGACAATCCTTTTGGCGTATTACGCCCCGTCGCACAACTTTCATCTGCCCCAGTTTCAAACCAACGGATATGACTACCTGAAAAAGCATTATTAACCATCTCGCAACCAAGCTTTTCACACAGCAATTCAGGATAACCATCCACCCCTACGCCTTGATGAGGAATAGATGTTCCTAGCCAAAGAACCCTCTTCCCTGCCCAATCAATTTTTGGAGCTGATGTTGAACGCAATATACCATCTTGAGAGCAAGAACCCAACGAACCGGCTTGAAGAATTTCGGACACAAACAAGCATCCGACCGTCACTACACTCAAAACTAATTTTTGCATGTTTTCCCCAGAAAAGTCAGAGCTTACTTATTTAAAAACTCCTTCACCCGATCGTGATGGGCATCATATAAACGATAATACACCTCAATCAACTCAGGCAAGGAATACGTGGTAGCGCCCTCATATCGAACAGAACCATCCTCATTCAAAGAAATTTTGAGCCCACGGTATGCAGACAAATCGTCAAACTGACAATTAAGATGTTGCTTGCTATATGGATTCAACGGCGTTTGAAACTGTCCTAAAAACTCGTTTTTTCCAGTCAGATTCACATCCTGAACATTCAGACCAACAGCCTTGGCAATACGTCGCGAGTACTCTAATAACAAAGCATTCACAGGATGATTCATCACATGAAACAATTTTGTGCTCGATTGATTGTTCTGTATAAAATCTACAATCGGAATACTGGTTTCATCCTCACGACGCTTCAACTCTTTGATAGAGTTTTCGGCAACTGATTGAAAAAGCTCACGATTATAATCAATATCCAAGCACTTCTCGGCACATTGGGCAATGTTATCGCCTTGTTCCAAGCCAGTAGAATTTGCTTCAGATGGTAGTCTCCCAATGGCCCCCCCAATGTCCCACCCTGTAATCGCATGTACATGATCTCTGGGTTATACCCTGCATAGTACAGATTCACAATGGGAATTACCTTACTACCATATTTCTCACGCAAACGTGAACTCGTCACAAATTGACACGGATAATTAGCAGCGACCTGTTGGGCAATAATATAGTCAGCCTCATGCAATGCCGGCTCATATTCAGATTCATTTTGGTCTTTCAGCAAATGAACGATACCCACTGACGAAATCTCTACATTCGGAGCAATTTCAGGTAAAAGCGTTGCAATTGGACGTGCCTGACAATTAGCAATAACTGCAATTTTCATAGATGCCTCCTATATTTTTAACTCCAAATTCCATATTCAAGCAAGTATACCGAGCTGGAATTTTATTGTTTAAAACAACTCAACAAATACGTCACAAACGAGTAATTAAAACCTTGCTTCCAAATATTTATTCAGATCATCTGGCGTTCCAATACCATGCATGGCTTTAAACGGAATGTCATAAATACCGATTCTTTTACCTTCTTTAATCGCATAATTGTAAGTTGGGCAAGTATAAAACTCCCCATTAACCCGATCATTATCGACAATCATATCAATCGCCGCATTAACAAAGTCTTGACCTTGTGAGTAATAATAAATCCCAACCGTTGCAAATTGAGAAATGACCTTCTTCTCCTGCACCTCGGTTACCAACCCTTGCTCATCTATTTTGGCGAAGGACCATTTAGGATCTGAATGCTCATCGATAAAGGTCAAAATAGAGCCATCTAAATTTCGCTCGCGGCAATCTGCCAACATATCCTCGATATTCATATCAACAATTTGATCTGAATTTGCGATCAGTAATGCCTGAGTATTATTAATATACTTCCGAGCATATAACACCGTACATGCAGTACCCTCTGTTAACTTATCAATAGCAATAAACTTGGCATTAAACTCGCTCTCGATCTGCTTAACTAAATCAGCCTCTTTTTCCAAATGCTCTTTTCGTGCAATCAAAATATATTGAGCATCTTTACATGCAAGGTTTTCCAAAACCCGAACGATCATAGGCTTCCCAGCAACATCAATAAATGGCTTGGGTTTATCATACCCCGCTACCGCAAAACGACTACCCTGACCCGCCATGGGAATTACAACATTAACCATTTACATTACTCCTAAATATTTATCATTATTAGCACCTGGATATTTCACCACTGTGCACGATGTATCCTCTAAAGCCTCAAAATCCGTAGCCTCTCCAGGCTCCATTACAATAATGTCACCTGCAACATATTCTTTCCCGTTCATTCGAATTCGCCCACTTACAACAACGGTAATTTCCGTCGCTATTTTGTGATAATGCGTTTCCTCAGAGTCTCCGGCCTTATATTTTTTGACAGCAACCTCGACCTCATTCGTCTTAATCAACGTAGGATCAAAATTTCCGACAAACCAGCCTTTGATCATGTCATCCAATTTAGAAATTTTCATTTTGGAATATCCAAATAAGCGCGTAAATTTATCATTTTGCCATCTGGATCCCATTCGACAATATCGGCACCCGACAAAACATGCTCATTAAGAATCAAGCTGAACTCGATAATGCTAATAGCCCCATCCACAAAAATATTCTTAGCCTCAAACTGCAACTTCTCATTACTATCAAATATACTTTTAATAGCATTTAGAGCATTAGCCTTTCCAATCACTTGTTTGACAACGGGATCTTCCAGAATAAATCCTTCGGATAACAAACACCCAACCCCCTGAATATCTTTATTGTTAAAACAGGAAATATATTGCTCCGTTAGCTTTTTGATCATACTCGACTCCTTTCATATTCTTGTATCTTCGCAGGCGTATAAAACGTATGATAGGATTCATTATCAATGGTAAATACATCCATTTTTTTACCATCTAATACCATTTCATTTAAAACCGGAGCGATAAAAAACAGGCCATTCACGCTGGCATCTTTTTTAATCATTTGCATTGCGGATTGAACAAAATCTTTACCATGTGAGAAATAATAAAAACCTGCAATTGCTTTTTTACTAATCGGACGTTTTTCCGCTGTTTCTGTGATATTCCCACCCTCATCGGTTCTCACATAAGACCATCGTGGATGAACAGATTCAAAACAAATTGCACCACCATCATTCTTTTTCAGGGCATTCACCGCATCACTCAACGAACTATCAAAAACTTGATCCGCATTGGATATCACCAACGGTGTGTCATTATCAATGTGCTCAATAGCCAAGAGCGCACTACATGCAGCTCCCTTTGTTTCACTATTAATTTTAATAATTTTGCTTTTATTTTCTGTCAACAAGCCCAAAATATTATCAAGATGATATTTCTTACAGTCTTCTTCATTCACAATGAAAATAAATTGAACATCTTCAGCAATGCTAGATAAATTGTTAATTACATGCTCAATCATTGTCTTCCCATTGAACTCGATCAAAAACCTTGGGTAAGGATATTCATTTTCCGGGAAAAACTGATTTTTAGAAGCCATTGGCATTAAAACATTAATCATTGCATTTCCCCTTCAAACAATCGTAGATGTTGTTGAATATTCTCATAGTTGACGTCCTCAACCGATTGAACAATCATAACGTGCGCACCACTGGCTCTTGCCGCCTTAATGCCATTCTCATTATCTTCCACAATCATGCATTCTTTCGGGTCTAACCCCATTCGATCAATGGCTTTATTATACATTTCTGGATTCGGCTTACCGTGCGTAACATCTTGATTAGAAATATAAAACTCCAGATACTTATCCAACGAGGCTTTTTGCATCATAATGTCGATAGTATTCGCAACAAAGTCAATCAAGAACTATTCAACAAATACATCCATTATCTGGAAAATCGTTGTCAGGTGAATGGCAGTTTTTACAAAAAAATCAAGCATACCGATAATCATACCGGCCTGAATTTAATCCATGAAAAAACAGTTGAGTGGGTTAAAACATTGGGGGTGCACGCCATCGGGTTTTCTTGCGGATTTTTACTGAACGACTTGTTATCTCTACCCATCGGCTTGGTTTGATTCAAAACAAAGCCCTGCGATTAACACCACAGGGCTTTTTACCACATCAAAAATCCATACTGATTTAGTTAAAAAAATCCTTCACCTTATCAAACCAGCCTTTGGCTTTTGGATTGTGTTTTTCACCACCGTGCTTGAGACTTTCTTCAAACTGGCGGATCAGGTCTTTTTGTTCACTCGTTAATTTGACAGGCACTTCCAGCTCCACGTGCACGTACAGATCGCCGATGGTTGAGGCGGAGCGCACATGCGGCATGCCTTTACCGCGCAGACGGAATACTTGACCGGTCTGTGTGCCTTCAGGGATGGTCATGTGTGCTTTGCCATGCAGCGTCGGCACTTCGATTTCGCCGCCGAGCGCCGCCTGGGTGAATGCCAACGGAATGGTACAGTGCAGGTCGGTGCCATCACGTTCAAACACCGGATGGTGTTTGATATGAATTTCGACGAACAAATCACCCGCCGGTCCACCGTTCACGCCCGGCTCGCCTTTGCCGGCATTACGAATGCGCATGCCGTCTTCGATCCCCGCTGGAATATTGACTTCCAAAGTTTTTTGCGTCTTAGTTTTGCCTTGTCCATGGCATTTTTTGCACGGCGATGGGATGTGTTTGCCCGAGCCGTGACAGGTTGGACAGGTTTGCTGCACGGAGAAAAAGCCTTGCGACATGCGCACCTGACCTTGACCTTTACAGGTCGGACAGGTTTCGGCGCTGGTTCCAGGTTCAGCACCCGAGCCGTGACACGCGTCACACTCTTCCCAACTCGGTACGCGGATTTGCGTCACTTTGCCATTGGCGGCATCTTCCAAACTGATTTCCATGGTGTAACGCAGATCGGAGCCGCGATAAACCTGCGGCCCACGCTGGCGAGCGCCGCCCATATTGCCAAAAATATCGCCGAAAATATCGCCGAAGTCACCAAACGGACTACCGCCACCAAAACCACCGCCGAATCCACCGGCGCCCATATTCGGGTCTACGCCCGCATGGCCGTATTGATCATACGCTGCGCGTTTATCGGGGTCAGAAAGCATTTCATAGGCTTCCTTGACCTCTTTGAATTTTTCCTCAGCCGACGGGTTATCCTGATTGCGGTCGGGATGGTATTTCATCGCCAGTTTGCGATATGCTTTTTTGATTTCCTCATCGGTGGCATTGCGCGCCACATCGAGGACTTCGTAATAATCTTTCTTTGCCATTTTCTATTTTCACCTTTGCACACGACTGCTTACAAAGCGCCGCATATAATTCATGATAGCGCAACAATGGGGGCGTTTTATCCGATTACAAGGGGTAAAGGCCGCTTTTTCTACACAGTTCTTTTGCCCAGACACAGGCGTTTCATGAGAAAATAGCGATATTCCCAAAATAAAAAACCGTTAGGAGGAAACCATGAGCGATTTTCCCAAGGACATCTATACCGAACCCCATCCGATTGACGTCGACACGCTGAAAAATCTCGGCCCATTGACCCCAATGGCGGGCATTTGGGAGGGTGAACGCGGGCTGGACGTAAAACCTAAAGCGGAAGGTCCGAAAAAACAGGCGTATGTCGAACGCATCGAATTACAACCGATTGACCCGCAGACCAACGGCCCGCAACTACTCTACGGCCTGCGCTATCACGTGCACGTCACCAAACCCGATCAAGTCAAAATGTACCACGATCAAGTCGGCTACTGGCTGTGGGAACCGGCCACACAAATGGTGATTCACACCCTGACGATCCCCCGCGGTCAAATCGCCATGGCGGGTGGTACGGTTGCGCCGGATGCCAGAGAATTCGAGCTCGTCGCGCGCCAAGACGATCCGTGCTTTGGCATCAGCTCCGCACCGTTTTTGGAACACGCGTTCAAAACCGTCGAATTTCGCATCAAAGTATTTTTCAACGACGACGGCACTTGGGGCTATGACGAAGACACCGTGATGCTGATTCAGGGACAGAGTGAACCATTTCACCACACCGATCGCAATATCCTACGTAAAGTGGCTGAACCGACACCGAATCCATTGGCATTGGCCGCACAAAGCAGCGGCGACTCGATTTAATTTAACAAGGAACAACATGACTCAAAACATCCCAGCCTGCCCTGTCTGCGGCATGGAAAACACCTACTCCGACGGCGAACAATACATTTGTCCGGACTGCACGCACGAGTGGCCACTCACTTCCGACGCATCTGCCGATGACGACGCGCCCCGCGTGGTCAAAGATGCCAACGGTCAGATTTTGCAAGATGGCGACACCGTCACCGTGATCAAAGACCTCAAGGTCAAAGGCTCGTCACTGGTAGTCAAAGTCGGTACGAAAGTGAAAAACATCCGTCTGGTCGATGGCGACCACGACATTGATTGTAAAATCGATGGTGTGGGACAAATGGGCTTGAAATCGCAGTTTGTGAAAAAAGCCTGATTCACATCCTGCACATACAAAAACGGCTGCCTCGTTGATTGAAGCAGCCGTTTTTAATCGCAAAGTAAGTCATCACACTCATTACACTCACTCGCGCCGATTACCCGACCAGACATTATCCGCACCCCAGTCCAAAGTTGACCACCAGATCGAACGATTCACCCAAACATTATCCGCAACCGTATTGTGATTGGCAAAGTCACCATCCTCCGAACTACTGCCCAGCATATAGCCCATATTCGCCGAGCAATACGAACGCCAGCCCAGCCAACCTTCACGCGAACCGAGCCACACCGCTGGTCGCCAGCCACCGCCCTGCCGATAATCAAAAGTATTACCGACAATCCGATTAAACTGCGGCGCTTGATGACGAACCGTGCCACCTTCACCGCAATTGCGATACAGATAAATGCCACCGAACTGCGGTGATACAAACCGATTGCCCTCAATCACATTGTACGCCGAAGCATCCACGGCCAATAATTCGCGGCGAGTTTGTGTGTCAATGGTATTGCGCTGCAATTGGGTATGCGCCGATTCCGCGTCCAAATAAATCGCGGTGGAGGCCGAACGCCCCGTGATTTTCGAGTCACGCACTACCGTATGCGTTACACCCGGCGCGATGTACAGCGGAATCGTGCCACGCCCCTGAAAAGTCACGTGATCAAACTGAGTGTATGCCGGCGCAGCCGCCTGCACACGCTCAGTATGCCCCGCTGTTAAGGATGACTGGCGCACTGCTTCGGCTTGACCGTTGATGCCCATGCCCACGATACGCGTACCACCGACGATGGTGCAATTTTTCACCTGTACACGCTGCGGCACCGACCATGAGCCATCGGCGTTGCGACGGGATTGAATCAGCAATGAATACGGCTCCGCTTCGGGTGCAGCGATCATGCCGCCGGCGCAATCGAGCGCCACATCCGACGCCTCTTCGCCCTCAATCACCACACGCCGCGCAAGGATCGCATCCGCCGGCAAAGTGAGCGAACACTTTAAATTCAAATCCGATGTGTCGGTGCTACGCCGTATTTGTTCGGTTTGCACCGCATCGCAGATGGGTGCGGCGGCCTGCGTACTGGCACCAACCCCCAATAAAAATGCGCCAAGCAGCGTTTGAATCGCTGATTGGCGCCTATTCGATCCTGCGAATAAACCGTTCATTAGCCCGTCAATTGGTGGCTGATGAGTTTTTTCACCGGCATGAGTAAATCAGACGCACGCAGTACCGCCGTGCGCAGCAATTTGGCTGGCGGCGTTTCGTTCGTAAATAATTTCACCACAAAATTCGTGCCGTGGTAAATCGGACGGGTTTTGAGCTGATGTTTGCGATCGTATTGTTGCAGCAAAGTAGCTGCGCCGATGTCGCGCCCTTGGCGTTGTGCCGATTTGATCAAATCACTCAAAATCGCTTGGCTGGACAAACCGAGGTTAAAGCCATGCGCCGTCACCGGATGCATACCGACCGCCGCGTCGCCGACCAGCGCAAAGCGCGTGCTGTAAAAGCGACGCGCGTGTGTGCCCACCAGCGGATAGCGATGACGTTGGCTCACCACTTTCACGTCCCCCAAGCGATGATTCACGCGCTCAGCGATGTCTTGTGCCAGAGCCTCATCGTCCGCGTCCTGCACCAAATGCGCCAATTGCGTATCAATGGTAATCACCGCGCTGGACAGGTTTTCCGTCAAAGGCAAAATCGCCAAGGTACGACCATAGTGGAAGCATTCAAACGCGGTATTCTCATTACTCGCCGTGTGCTCAATACGGAAGGTAATCACCGTACGACCAAAGTCATGCATATCCACTGGAATGCCCATTTGCTGACGCGTGGTGGAAAAACGCGAATCCGCCGCCACGACCAAACGTGCGGTCAAGCGCTCGCCGGTATTGAGTACCACATGCGCCTCTTTGTCCGTGCCGCCGACGGTTTGCACTTTCGCTTCGGTGAACCACGTCAGATTTTTTTGCCCTTCGACTTGTGAATAAATCGACTGGCGGATGTGGTGATTGGAAATCAAATAGCCCAGCGTATCGGCTGGTTTACCGCGCGCTTTCTCAGGCGTTTCAAAATGCAGCTCAAACGGTGACGTACCATCCACCACCTTGGCCGAACGAAGGTAGAAAATTTCGCCATCCGGCACTGCATCCCACGCGCCCATTTCTTGCAGCAGTTCTTTGGAATAATGCGTCAAAGCGATTTCACGGCCATCCGGCGGCGGATTTTTGAGCGTCTCCGCCGATGCGGGATCAATAATCGCCACGCTCAATGGGGTATCCGCCAAAGAACGCGCCAAGCTCAACCCCGCCGGCCCCGCACCAATAATGATCACGTCGTATGCAGTTGAATGTGCCATGATGTGCCTATTTCAATGAATAATGTATGAAACGAAATACCGCCATTGTAGGCTGATTGGCCGTGTTGCGCAAATAATCCGAATGACTAATCGGCGCGTCCAGCACCCAGCGCAAACCGACAACCGAACAGCGGTTCACCGCGCTCCTGATATTTGCGCTCAAACGGGGTCATCGGCGTGTCGA
>CAYPYQ010000048.1:0-1426 GCA_964414735.1 uncultured Hydromonas sp. | reverse complement strand
GGTGCGCAGCGCATTGGGCGCGAATTGTGCTTGGCGCTGGCGCGTGCGGGCTTTGACGTGGCAGTGCATTATCGCCATTCGCAGGCGGAGGCGCAAACGCTGGTCGGTGAGTTACAACAGTTCGGCGTGCGTGCCTGCGCTGTGCAGGCAGATTTGAACGACGCAACGAGCGCGGGACAATTACTCGCGCAAGCCCACGCGCAACTGGGCACGATCGGCGTGCTGGTGAATAATGCCTCGATGTTTGAATACGACACGCTGACGCAAAATGCGCCGCTGGATGTGGACTTGTTTGAACAGCATTTGCGCGCGAACACCTTTGCGCCGATGCTACTGACCCAGCAATTCGCGCAGCAATTGCCTGCCGATCGTAAAGGCGTGGTGGTGAATGTGCTCGATCAAAAATTATGTAATCCGAATCCGGATTTTTTATCCTATACCTTGAGCAAAGCCGCACTGGCCGAGGCAACGGTATTAGCCGCACAAGCACTCGCACCGCGCATCCGCGTGATGAGTATTTCACCGGGTCTGAGCTTGCGTTCAGGCAAGCAGTCCGATGAAGATTTCGCACTCAAACACGATCGTACGATTTTACAGCGTGGCTCGACGCCGCAGGACATCGCGCATGCGCTGCTGTATGTGTTGTCCGCGCCGGCGATGACCGGCACCAATTTGATGGTGGATGGCGCTCAGCATTTAACGCCATCGCCGCGTGATGTGGCATTTATGGATTGAAAGGCCATTATGTTAATTACCCATCCTTTGACACCCGAGCGCACCGCGCAGATCGAGCTGTGTCGCAGTATTTATGTGCGCAATCTGCGCTTGAACGTGAAAATCGGCGTGTACGATCATGAGAAATTCGGCGCACAGCCGATGGTGTTTAACGTCGTGGCGTATGTCAAACGCGAAAACGCCAGTCCGGATCACGATGGTTTGGACGAAGTGATCGACTACGATTTCATTCGCAATTCGGTGATTGAGCAAACGCAGGGTGAGCACGTGCAATTGCAGGAAACGCTGTGTGACCGCATCGCACAGAAAATCTTGTCAAAAAAAGCGATTGTGGCGGTATACATCGCCAGTGCGAAAACCGATATTTACCGAGACTGTGACGCGATTGGCGTCGGGGCGTGGTATTTTTAATGGATCGAAAAAAGTAAACACCTACTTTTTTCGAAATTGAGTATAAAAACTTGAGTATGAACGAACAGAAACAAAAATACGAAAACAACAAGCTCGAAAAACGCCTGACGCGGTTGGTCGGTCAGGCGATTGGCGACTTTAACATGATCGAGGAGGGCGATAAAGTCATGGTTTGTCTGTCGGGTGGTAAAGACAGCTACGGTCTGCTCGACGTATTGCTCAAGCTGCGTGAGCGTGCGCCGATTCATTTTGACATCGTGGCGGTTAACCTCGATCAAAA
>CAYPYQ010000047.1:0-1272 GCA_964414735.1 uncultured Hydromonas sp. | reverse complement strand
CCAAAACACAGCGGCAGCAAACCATCGGCCAAGGGATCGAGCGTACCCGTGTGCCCTGCTTTCTCCGCGTTCATCAGCCATTTCGCGCGCGCGAGTGCCTGCGCGCTGGAAATACCGCGCGGTTTATTGAGCAGCAGCACGCCGTGGAGCGCACGACGTTGCTTCTTTTTAGATGTTACTTGGCTCGTCATTTTCATCAAAATCCGCTGCTCGCGTGGCGTTCGCCTGCGAAATCAAGACCGACAAATCAGCGGCCTTCGCCTCGGTGCTGTCATATTTGAAATGCAAGGTCGGTACGGTGTGAATGCGCAGCAGTTTGAACAACGCATTGTGCAAAAATCCGGCGGATTCATTCAAGGCTTTTTCTGCCTCCGCAGGCTCTGCCGCCATGACGGTGAAATACAGTTTCGCATGCGCGTAATCCGGCGTGAGCTGCACTTCCTGAATCGTCACCATGCCAACACGAGGATCGCGCAACTCGCGCTGAATGAGGATGGAGACATCCTTTTTAATCTGTTCGGCAATGCGCCGTGTGCGTTCGGTGGGGGCTTTTTTGGCCATGTGTTTCACTCCTTTCCACCTGTGTTGAGAACAGCATCATTATATGTCCATCTCGGACACGCGTAGCCGTTCTATCCTTTATTAAAATAAGGTGGGCAAGCCTCAGCTTGCCCACACCATTGATCCGCGACGTGTCGCTGAATCACACATTACAAGGTACGTGCAACCTCTTTGATCTCGAATACTTCCAATACGTCGCCTTCGGCAATATCGGTGTAGTTCTTGATCTACAGACCGCACTCAAAACCTTCTTTGACTTCTTTCACGTCGTCCTTGAAGCGTTTGAGTGAGTCCAGTTCACCGGTGTGCACCACCACGTTATCACGCAGCACGCGTACTTGCGCACCACGACGCACCAGGCCTTCGAGCACCATACAGCCGGCAATCGTACCGATCTTCGATGCGCGGAATACTTGGCGGATTTCGACCAGACCGAGGACTTCTTCTTTCTTGTCCGGCGTCAACATACCGGTCATCGCTGATTTGATTTCATCCACTGCGTCGTAAATCACGTTGTAGTAGCGAATGTCCACACCCAAATGCTCGGCCAATTTACGCGCTGAAGCATCGGCACGCGTGTTAAAGCCAATGATCACCGCTTGCGACGCACTCGCCAAGTTCACGTCGGATTCGGAAATGCCGCCCACGCCCGCATGCACTACCTGAACTTTAACTTCGTCGGTCGAGAGTTTTTGCAATGATTGGCTCAAT
>CAYPYQ010000046.1:0-1111 GCA_964414735.1 uncultured Hydromonas sp. | reverse complement strand
CGCCGAACTGAATCGCCATATCAAACGACTCCCAGAAATCCCCATGCAACCCCAGCAGAGAACTGGTTAAAATCAAATGTCCTGTACTTGAGACCGGCAAAAACTCTGTCAATCCCTCGACAATCCCCATGATTGCCGCTTGTACCATCGCTACAAAATCCATAATCACTCATTTCAAAAAAACAGCCCTCTTGCGGGCTGGACACATCTAAGACGATTGCCAATCAAGGCGCTATTATAATTCATCTAATTAACGGCGCCAGATAACTCATCCTCTTTGGGCAAACGTATCCAATACCCCAGCATCCCAGCAAACAGCGCCACCGCAATCGGATACCACAGGCCGAAAAACACGTTTCCCGTCGCCGCCACCATCGCAAACGCCACAGTCGGCAAAATCCCACCGAACCAACCGTTGCCGATATGGTACGGCAAAGACATCGAGGTATAGCGAATCCGCGTCGGAAATATTTCCACCAGCAGCGCCACCATCGGCGCGTACACCATCGCCACCGGAATAATCATCGCCCACAGAATCAACACCACCCAAAACTCACTGACTGATTCATGATTCGCTTGCAAAGGATAACCAGCCCGACTTAAGGCCGCCTGAACGTTTTGTTTGAACAGCACACTGTTTTGTCGAGAATTGAGCTGACCACCCTCATACGCCTCCACCACCTCATTACCAATCAGCACCTGCGCCACCATACCGGGCGGCGCGACCTGATTGCTGTAGGCGATCCCCGATTGTGTCAAATACGCCTTGGCGATGTCACATGACTGCACATTCCGCGCGTTGGTGTTGAGCATATTCAACTGAAAAGAACAGTGCGCCGGATCAGCCAAAACCACCACCGGCGCACGCTCCTGTGCCTGATTGAGCGCTGGATTGACCACAAACGCCAATGCCTTGAACATCGGAAAATACAACAAAGCCGCCAAAAAGCAGCCCGTAATCATAATCGGCCGACGCCCCATTCGATCCGACAAACTGGCAAAAAAAACAAAACTCGGTAAGGCCAAAAATAGCGCAATGATCATCAACAGTTGCGCCTGCGGTGCAGGCAGTTTCAGACTTTGCGTCAAAAAAAACAAGGCATAAAAATGA
>CAYPYQ010000045.1:0-3117 GCA_964414735.1 uncultured Hydromonas sp. | reverse complement strand
ATCGGCTAAGGATGTCGAGCGCATGGTGGCGACACCGGCCGAGCAGGTGCTCGGGCAGATCGCCGGCATCGAGCACGTCATGTCCGTGTCGCGCCCCGGTATGGCCGTGGTGACGGTGCAGTACAAAGTCGGCGTGCCGCGTACCGAAGCATTGGTGCGTTTGTACGACACACTCAACTCCAACAGCGACTGGCTGCCGCAAGGGCTGGGCGTGATGCAACCGATCGTCAAGCCCAAAGGTATTGACGACGTACCGATTGTGACGCTGGCGTTGTACAACAAAAATCCGCAAGCCGACACACGTGAACTCGAACGCGTGGCGCAGAGTTTGGAGTCCGAACTCAAACGCGTTGACGGCACACGCGAAGTGAAAACCATCGGTGGCCCGGGGCGTGCGGTCATGGTCGAGCTGGACGCGATGCGCATGGCATCCAGTGGTGTAGGCGTGAATGAAATCCGTCAGGCTTTGCAGTCGGCCAATGTTGGCGCACCGATAGGTGAGCTGCTCACCGGTAATCAAACCGTGGCGGTAGAAACCGGCGCGTACCTGCAAAATGCGCAGGAAGTCGGCGAGCTGATTGTCGGCGTAGCGAGCGGCAAACCGGTGTACCTGCGTGATGTGGCGAACGTGCGCGATGGCGCGCCGCCGCCGTCGCACTATGTCTGGTATGGACAAACCGCACACGATCCGGCGGTGAAAGACGCGGCGTTTGGCGAATATCCAGCAGTCACCATGAGCATCACCAAAAAACCTGGGGCGAATGCGATTGATGTCGCGGACAAAGTCATGGCGCGCGTAGGGCAATTGCAAAACACCTTGATTCCAGCGGATGTTGCGGTATCCGAGACACGCAACTACGGCGCGACCGCGAATGATAAAGCGGTCAAACTGATTCAAAAACTGATTTTTGCTACGTTATCGGTGGTTGCGCTGGTGTTTTTCGCGCTCGGTCGGCGTGAAGCAGCGATTGTCGGTGCAGCGGTCGCATTGACCCTGATGGCGACGCTGTTCGCCTCATGGGCGTGGGGTTTTACGCTCAATCGCGTTTCGTTGTTCGCACTGATTTTCTCCATCGGTATTCTGGTCGATGATGCGATTGTGGTGGTAGAAAATATTCACCGCCATCAGCAACTACATCCAGAAAAAACCTTGATGCAATTGATTCCCGGTGCGGTCGATGAAGTCGGCGGGCCAACGATTTTGGCCACTCTGACCGTGATTGCCGCGCTGCTGCCGATGGCCTTCGTTAGCGGTTTGATGGGGCCGTACATGAGCCCGATCCCGATCAATGCGAGCATGGGTATGTTGCTGTCGCTGGCGATTGCCTTTGTCGTCACGCCGTGGATGGCAAATCTGTGGCTAAGTAAAGAACCGACGCATCACGAAGGACTGGCTGGCAAAGTGCGTCCGTGGTTTGAGCGCATTTTCCGCCCACTGCTGGATGCGAAAAACGGCGCGAAAAATCGCTTTAAACTCGGCTTGGGGGTGTTTGGCTTGATTGCGTTTTCAATCATTTTGCCGGTGCTGGGTTGGGTGCAATTGAAAATGCTGCCGTTCGATAATAAATCCGAGTTTCAAGTCGTGGTTGATATGCCGGCAGGTACATCATTGGAAAAAACGTCGGCGGTGTTGCACGAGCTGGGCGCGTATCTGGGTACGGTGCCGGAAGTTACGAATTATCAAGCGTATGCGGGTACGGCTGCGCCGATTAATTTTAACGGTTTGGTACGTCAATACTATCTGCGCAGCGGCGGTGACGTCGGTGAGCTGGTGGTGAATTTGCAGGACAAACATCATCGTTCGGAAAAAAGTCATCAGATCGCCACGCGCCTGCGTCCTGAGCTGCAAAAAATCGCAGCGCGCTACGACGCGAATGTGAAAGTGGTGGAAGTGCCACCCGGCCCGCCGGTACTCTCGCCGATCGTGGCCGAGGTGTACGGGCCGGACGATGCGGTGCGCACGCAGATGGCCAAACAGGTGCGCGAGGTGTTTGCGAAAAACGAAAACATCGTTGATGTAGACAACAGCGCACCGGCGGCTTCGCCACGCACGTTACTCACCGTGGATCGTCGCAAAGCGATGCTGCTCGGCATTCCGCAGCAGAGCATTGTGGCGACTTTGCGTGCGGGGTTGTCCGGCGAAGCAGCGACGTATTTACACAATCAAAGCAAATATCCCGATGCGGTGACACTGCAATTACCGGCGAATCAGCAAGGTAATTTGGATACGCTGTTGCAAATGACCGTGCGCAACGCGATGGGGCAGAGTGTGCCGATTCGTGAATTGGTGACAGTGAGCGACAGCACGCGGCAACAGCCGATTTATCACAAGGATTTACTACCGGTGAATTTCGTGGTGGCCGATATGGCGGGGAAAATCGACAGTCCGCTGTATGGCATGTTTGGCATGCGTGGCGATGTGTTGAAACTCAAGGCGCCCGATGGCAGCGCGGTCAAAGATTACTTCATTCAGCAGCCGGACGATACCTATCGTGGCTACTCGATCAAATGGGATGGCGAGTGGCAGATCACGTATGAAACCTTCCGCGATATGGGACTGGCGTATGGCGTCGGTTTGATCTTGATTTATCTATTGGTGGTGGCGCAGTTTGGTTCGTATCTGACGCCGCTGATCATCATGGCGCCGATTCCCTTGACCATCATCGGTGTGATGCCAGGGCACGCGCTGCTCGGTGCGCAGTATACCGCGACCAGTATGATCGGCATGATCGCGCTGGCGGGGATTATCGTGCGCAATTCGATTTTGCTGGTGGATTTTATCCGTCTGCAAACCGAGCAAGGCATGCCGTTCGCACGAGCAGTGGTGGAGTCGGCGATCACGCGGGCGCAGCCGATCATGCTCACGGGTTTGGCGGCGATGATGGGGGCGTTCTTTATTTTGGACGATCCAATTTTCAATGGTTTGGCGATTTCACTGATCTTCGGGATTTTCGTATCGACGATTTTGACCTTGGTGGTGATTCCGCTGTTGTACTACGTGGCGTATCGCAAGAAATACGAGACGCAATAATGATGCAGTAATTGAATTTTAAAGGAGAGCATGATGCGTTCATGGCAAATGGTTCGTATGTTCGGTGGTTTGTTTGTGTTGTTGTC
>CAYPYQ010000044.1:0-1585 GCA_964414735.1 uncultured Hydromonas sp. | reverse complement strand
AGAAAAACTAAAAGGATTTCGTGATGCAGGTGTGACGCGGCTTTCGCTCGGCGTACAGAGTTTTGATGATGCGTTATTGAGCCGCATCGGGCGCATTCATACTGCCGATCAGGCCAAACATGCGTTGGCGCAGGCGTATCGATTGTTCCCGAAAGTAAACTTGGATTTGATGTTCGCTCTGCCGCAGCAGAGCATGGCGCAGTTGCAGGCGGATGTGGCGACGGCTTTGTCTTTCGCACCGACGCATTTATCCTACTATCATTTGACGATTGAGCCGAACACGTTGTTTCATCGTCACCCGCCGGTCGTGCCGGATGATGAGTTGGCGCTGGATATGCAGGATTTTATTCAAGCTGAATTGGCGGCCAAAGGTTTGCGTCATTATGAGGTGTCGGCCTATGCGCAGCCGAATCACGAGTGTCAGCACAATACGAATTACTGGCAATTCGGTGATTACATTGGCATAGGTGCGGGCGCGCACGCCAAAATCAGTCAACACGATCGCATCGTGCGCACGGTGAAGTTCAAACATCCACAGCGGTATTTAGATGGTATTGCGCAGGGTAATGCGGTGGAAACCGAGCAGTATTTGAGTCGTGCTGAGTTGCCGTTTGAATACATGCTCAATGCGCTGCGTTTGCGTGATGGTACGACACTGGCGCAGATGCAGATGGCGTGTGGTTTGTCGGTGGTGGATTTGGAGCCAGCGCTGTCGCAAGCTCAAAGCAAAGGATTGATGGTGCAGGATGCGGATGTGCTGCGAGTCACTGATCTGGGCTGGCGTTTTCTCAGTGACGTGCAGGCGATGTTTCTAAAGGATAACGATTAAGGCTGCTGATTAAGCCACAACATGTTTTTTCATAAAAAACGGGATGATGGCGGAAATCAATAAAAAAGCACCGGCCATCGCAAACGATAATTTCGGTTGATTGAGTACAATCGCGCCGACAATACAGACCAGCGCTGTAATAAACCCCCATGAAAATGATTTTTTGAATGACGGGTAGCGCTTTAAAGCCAGTAGCGACAATACATACAAAGTACCACCGACGGTCGCCGTCGCCATGCTCGCGGCAATCATGATTTGCATGATGTTCATGCGTTCAGGATGTGTGCTGGTCAAGGCAAACAGCCCTGCGCCCAAAATCGCGACCAGCCATGCGCCGATTGGGTAGGCGACAAAGCTGATATGTGGCGTTTTGGGCGTGTCGGTGCTCGGATGCTGGCTTGAAGTATTCATGGTGGGGCGGATTCCAGTAGATCGACGGATCAATAAATCACAAAAATTTAAGCATGTATTGTACCCGATTGTGTTTGTGCATTCGCAAATAATCAAGCGTTATCGCAAGAATTCGGTCGCATCCAATGGTGAATAGACGTTCACACGATTTACGGTACAATGCCCGCATCTTTTTCCCCAGTATTGACCGAGATTTTCATGAGCCGTATCCGCGATTGGCTGAATCAGTTTGGACAGCAGTTGAATTTATTCGATTGGGCTGATGAACCGTCGCATGTTCAAAAATCCGATGTGGTGACGCCAGCTCAACCGCAGTCGCCAACACCGCCGCGCGTCAATCATGGC
>CAYPYQ010000043.1:0-9261 GCA_964414735.1 uncultured Hydromonas sp. | reverse complement strand
GGTTTTAAGTGAGCGAGTCCTCCGATCATTCCGATCAAATGATACTTCCTCACTGCCCGACACTTATTTGGATTTCAACATCGCATTCATGCGTTTTTTGAATCATTCAATTTTATTGGAGCAGATTATGTACATCACCGAAAACGCCCACATCGCCGATATCGCCTTGGCTGATTGGGGTCGCAAAGAACTCAACATCGCCGAAACCGAAATGCCGGGTTTGATGGCATTGCGCAAAGAATACGGCACAAGCCAGCCGCTCAAAGGCGCACGCATCGCCGGCTCGCTGCACATGACCATTCAGACCGCCGTGCTGATCGAAACGCTGCAAGCCCTCGGCGCAGAAGTACGCTGGGTATCGTGCAATATTTTCTCGACCCAAGACCACGCAGCAGCAGCCATCGTCGCCACCGGAACTCCAGTATTCGCGTACAAAGGCGAATCGCTGGAAGACTACTGGGCTTTTACCCATAAAATTTTCGACTGGGGCAATGGCAACTACGCCAACATGATTTTGGACGACGGCGGCGACGCCACCATGCTGCTGATCCTCGGCGCGAAAGCGGAAAAAGACCAGAGCGTACTGGACAACCCAAGCTCACACGAAGAAACCATCCTGTTTGCCGCCATCCGCGAGCAACTCAAAACCGATCCGAAGTGGTATTCAACTCGCTTGGCCTCAATCCAAGGCGTGACCGAAGAAACCACCACAGGCGTAAAACGTCTGTATCAACTGGCTAAAGACGGCGATTTACCATTCCCAGCGATCAACGTCAACGACTCCGTGACCAAATCGAAATTTGACAACCTCTACGGCTGCCGCGAATCACTGGTGGACGGCATCAAACGCGCGACCGACGTGATGATCGCCGGTAAAGTCGCGGTCGTCTGCGGCTACGGTGACGTAGGCAAAGGCTCGGCGCAATCGCTGCGCGGTCTCGGCGCAACCGTACTCGTGACCGAAATCGACCCAATCTGCGCACTGCAAGCCGCCATGGAAGGCTACCGCGTGGTGACATTGGACGACGTGGTCGCAACTGCTGACATCTTCGTCACCACCACCGGTAACAAAGACATCATCACCGCCGCACACATGGCGAAAATGCGCGATCAAGCGATCGTGTGTAACATCGGCCACTTTGACAATGAAATCGACGTGGCGGGTATCAAAGATTTGACTTGGGAAAACATTAAACCACAGGTCGATCACATCGTATTCCCGGATGGCAAACGCATCATCCTGCTGGCCGAAGGCCGCCTGATCAACCTCGGCTGCGCAACTGGCCACCCATCGTTCGTGATGAGCAACTCATTCACCAATCAGACCTTGGCGCAGATGGAACTGTTCGCGCATGGTGACAAATACAACAATGAAGTCTATGTTTTGCCGAAACATTTAGATGAAAAAGTGGCACGCTTGCACTTGGAGCGCATCGGTGCGAAACTAACTGTGCTGACGCAGGAGCAGGCGGATTATATCGGTGTGAAGGTTGAGGGGCCGTACAAAGCGGATCACTACCGCTATTAATAGCATTCGAAAAAAGTAAACCCCTACTTTTTTCGGTCGAACTCAAATGGCCTATGTTGTCAGGGCAACTCTGACAACATAGAATAAAAGCAACATTTATCGGTAGTTTGATATTGTACCCACTTCCTGAGCTCTTACCCCTCACCCGTGTGCGGGAGAGGGGCAAGGGGAGAGGGTTTCACCACAACAACCGATAGATCCGATTTATCACCCCGCCATGCTTTTGCATGGTGGTTCACTCACCAAACACAGGAGAACACTCATGGCTCGTTGGTTGATTCATTGGGCAATTGCCACTGTTGCGCTGTTGGCGCTTCCGTATTTATTCAACGGCGTTCACATTGATCAAGGCATCACCGCCCTGATCGCCGCATTGGTGCTGGGTTTGGTGAATACCTTCATCAAACCGATTGTGAGTTTTCTCACCTTGCCGTTGCAGATTCTCACGCTCGGCATCGTCACGCTGCTCATCAACGCAGGCTTTTTGTATCTAGTCAGCAACATCGTCAAAGGCTTCACCATTGACAGCTTTGGTACAGCATTTTGGGCAGCGATCGTGTACAGCCTGATCACATGGGCTTCAAGCTCATTGCTCCTACCGAGCAATAAAGCGCAGTAAAATCGCATCATGCCACGTCTGGATCAGGTACTCGTCACGCAAGGTTTAGCCGACTCGCGCGCGCATGCACAGCGTTTGATCGGCGATGCACGCGTGCGCTGGCACAACGGTCGCGAGTGGCAAACGCTGAAAAAATCAGCGTATGAGTTGGACAACTCCGCTCTGCTCGAACTCATTCCGTCGGATATGGACAAATACGTTTCGCGCGCGGGCATGAAGCTCGCCGGTGCATTGACGCATACACAGCTAGCTGTCACCGGATTAAATGTATTGGATCTGGGCACGAGCACCGGCGGCTTTGCCGACTGTTTGCTACAAAGTGGCGCGGCGCATGTCGTCGGCGTGGATGTGGGGCACGATCAACTGCACCCACGTTTGCAATCCGAATCGCGCCTCACCCTGTTTGAAAATCTCAATGCGCGCCATTTGGACAATGAAGTTTTAGCCGAGCGTTGGGACGATTTGGGAAACACTGAAATCACTCCAATCACGTATCACTTTGATCTGGCGGTGGCGGATTTATCCTTCATCTCTCTGACCAAAATTTTGCCGATTTTCACGGCGGGCGAACGCAGCCTACTCAAACCGAACGGCCACATCCTGATGCTGGTCAAACCACAGTTCGAGTTGGATGCCGAAGCCTTATCCAAAGCGGGCATCGTCAAAGACCCAGCCCGTTATAACGAAGTGCAAAGCAACATTATTCAAGCCTGCCTCGCGCAGCATTTGACCGTTTTAGACTATTTCGAAAGTCCGATCACCGGCACCGATGGCAACCGTGAATTTTTCGTATTCGCGCAGTTCCAACCCGATTAAACCACCTAATTAAAGAGACAACATGAGCATCTCCATCCCCGTATCCTTTGAATTTTTCCCGCCCAAAACCGCTGAAGGCGAAGACAAACTCATGCACACCGTGGCCGAACTCGCGCCACACAGCCCCGAGTTTTTCTCCGTGACCTACGGCGCGGGCGGCTCAACGCAAGCAGGCACGTTCAACGCCGTCGCCAATATCCGTGCACAAGGCCACCAAGCAGCACCGCATCTGTCCTGCGTCGGTGCGACCCGCAGCACAGTTAGCGAGATTCTGGACAACCTTAAAACACAAGGCGTCAACCGCATCGTCGCCCTGCGTGGCGACCTGCCCTCGGGTATGGGCGGTATGGGCGAGCTGCACCACGCATCGGATTTAGTCGCGCTGATTCGCGAGCACAGCGGCGATTATTTCAACATCCACGTCGCCGCCTACCCCGAATACCACCCACAGTCACGCACCCCGCAGGACGACCTGAAAAACTTCGTCAAAAAAATGCAGGCCGGTGCGAACACCGCGATCACCCAATATTTTTACAATGCCGATGCCTACGCACGATTTATCGACGACGCACGCAAAGCCGGCGTGGACGCACCGATCGTACCGGGCATCATGCCGATCACCAATTACAGCCGACTGGCGCGTTTTTCCGAAACCTGCGGCGCTGAAATTCCCCGTTGGATTTTACTCAAACTCGCCAGCTTCGGCGATGATAAAGCCAGCATCAAAGCATTTGGCGAAGAAGTCGTGGCGCAACTGTGTCAACGCCTGATTCAACTGGGCGCACCGAGTTTACATTTTTACACACTCAATAGCGCTGCGCCGACGTTGGCGGTGTTGCAGCACTTGTAAAACTGAAAAAATTATGCAATTCCCTGACATTTCCGATGCTGAACAGGAAGAAATACTGCGAATAATAGCTCATAAAAAGACCGTGGTTTTTATCGTATCATTTCTTCCTTTTTTCGTGGCTGTCATACTGATTTTCATTTCTAGTATTCTAAAAACTCAATTTCCACTTTGGTTATTTTATCTCATGCTATTCATATGGCTGGTCGGGCTGCTCTCTACAGGAAAAAAATATTACCGCTGTCCACATTGCAATCAACCAATCAATCATCCCACATGGGCAGATCGACCTATGCAATATGTGAAGAAAAAACAAAACTTAATGGCTCGTCAATGTATTCACTGCGGAGTATACCTCCATCCAAATGCTTGGAAACATGAGTTATGGTCACGAGAATGGCGTAAAAAGCATGGTCAATAAACCCACCACTCTATTCATCCTCGGCCCGACCGCTTCGGGCAAAACCGCGCTGGCATTGGCTTTGGCGCAGCAGCGTCCCATCGAGATTATTAGTGTGGATTCGGCGTTGGTGTATCGCGGTATGGACATTGGCACGGCGAAGCCGTCGCGTGAGGAGCGGGCGATCTGTCCGCATCATTTGATCGACATCATCGAGCCGACTGAGGCGTACAGCGCGGCGCAGTTCGCGGCGGATGCCGAGCGGCTGATCCATGAGATTCATGCGCGCGGACGCTTGCCAGTATTGGTCGGCGGTACGATGCTGTATGTAAAGGCGCTGTTGGAGCCATTGACCGAGTTACCCACGGCGAATGAAGCGATCCGCGCGGAGATTGATGCGCAGGCCGCACAAATCGGCTGGCCGGCGATGCACGCGGAGCTGGCCGCAGTTGACACTGAGACCGCCGCTCGTCTGGAGCCAACCGATGCGCAGCGCATCAATCGCGCTTTGGAAATCTACCGCATTTCAGGCAAACCGATGTCGCAGTGGCTGGCAGAGGACACCGCCACGCATGAGCTGTCATTCAGCCCGATTTTGACGGCATTGATCCCCGAACCACGCGCGATTTTGCACGAGCGCATCAATCAGCGTTTTGTGACGATGCTGGAGCACGGCTTTTTGGATGAAATGCGCACCTTGCGCACCCGTAGCGATCTGCATTTGGGCTTACCATCCATGCGTTGCGTCGGCTATCGTCAGGCTTGGGAATATTTGGATGGTGAATATAGTTACGAGGCGCTGATTGAAAAAGGTCAAGCGGCGACGCGCCAACTGGCAAAACGGCAAATGACGTGGATACGCGGTATGCCGCAGATTCGTGTGTTTGATTCGGCGCATTTGCCACAGAATACGGATGAGCTACTCAATCAAATCGACACATTGTTGCGCAACACATAAAGAAAAACACCTCGATCAATGTCGAGGTGTTTTTTATTGCGAAAATTCCTGCAATTATTTCACGGATTCTACCAAAGTGAATTTACCGCCTTTGGCTTCGAGAATCGCCACTTCCGCATCTTTACGCTCGCCGTCTGGCAAGAAGGCAACAGTACCACTCAAGCCGCTTACGCTCACGCTTGGCAAAGCAGCGGCGACTTTGGTCGCATCCGGCGCACCGGCTTTTTTGATCGCTTCGGCCAATACCATCACGGCATCGTAGGTCAATGGCGCGTAGGCTTGCACCGTTTGGCCTTTGAATTTTTGCTCGTATTGTTTGGTGAAGTCCGCGCCGCCTTTCATCGCGTCCACAGGAACAACGGTCGATGAGCACAAAGTGCCTTCGCCCGCTGCACCCGCCAGTTTCAGGTAATTTGGCGTACACGCCGCATCCGGCATGAATACGAAACTGGTCAAACCGAGTTCGCGTGCTTGTTTGGCCAATACCGCACCGGTGTCATCGTAGCCACCCCACATGATGCCTTCGGCGCCGGACGCTTTGATTTTGGTCAGCAGTGATTTGAAGTCAACCGTTTTGTCGGTGGCCGACTCGCGCATCACAACGTCCATACCCAATTCTTTGGCTTTTTTCTCAACTTCGTCGGACAAGCCTTTGCCATATGCGGTGGCGTCATCCAAAATGGCGAATTTTTTCACGCCTTTTTTCTGTGCGTACACGGCCAAGGCAGGGCCTTGCATACCGTCATGCGAGTCCATACGGAATATGGAGGTCAAATTGTCGGCCATATTCGGTGCTTATTTGGTCACGTCGGGGTTGGTGCTGACGGTCAATGAGGCAATGTTGGCACGCGCGAAGATCGGATTGGCCACCATGGTCACGCCGGAGTTGTAGTGACCCACCACGGCGACGATGCTTTTGTCATCAGCGGTTTTTTGTGCCACGGTTGCACCGGTTTTTGGATCGGCTGCGTCGTCCTCAGAGACGATTTCAATTTTGTATTTTTTGCCGCCGACGTCCAAGCCGCCTTTGGCATTGATTTCGTCCGCTGCCAATACCGCGCCATTGGCAAAGTCCAAACCGGCGCTAGCTTGACCACCGGAGAGTGGACTGCCCGTTGCGATGCGGATCACGTCGCCTTTGGCGCCACCGCCTGCTTCACCCGATTTACCACCGCACGCGCTTAAACCACCTGCCACTGCCACAGCGATTAAACTTGCCCATACGTGTTTTTTCATCATTTTTTGACTCCTAAATTCATTGTGTGTATGTCGTCGGCCTTGTTTTTAAAATTAGAGGTTCGCCGCTGCTCAAAGCGATAAAGCCGACCGACTGAAACAGCTATGGCGCGCAGTCTAATGGTGATTGTGTACAAAAACAAGAGGCGTACTGAAATATTTGGTATTTTTTACGTCGATTGGCTAATTGGATGGCATATATGACTGCCAAACCACGCCATCCTTGCATTTTTTTGCCATTTGTTCGAGGTAGTCCTGATGTATGCTCTGCTCCTGCTCGACCACGATAATGGCTGGCAGCACCAGTTGGCTCACATCCAAACTGACACCGGAGACATCGTCCGCCGCATGATGGATGTCGATGCTCAGGGTTTCCTGCCCGCGCGTCATCGCCAGATAGACTTCGGCCAGAATCTCGGCGTCGAGTAACGCGCCATGCAGCACACGATGCGCATTGGACACGCCGAGCCGTTCGCACAGCGCGTCCAAGTTGTTGCGCTTACCCGGGAACATTTGCCGCGCCATGTGCAAGGTATCTTCGACCGAGCAAATGGTGCTGATCGGTGCAATATTGAGTGCGGCGAGTTCGGCGTTGATGAATTTGGTATCGAAGCTGGCGTTGTGAATCAGCAGTGTCGCGCCGTCAATGAATTCGAGCAGATCATGGGCAATCGCTTTGAACAGCGGTTTGTCGCTGAGAAATTCGGTGGTCAGTCCATGCACGGCCAATGCGCCTTCGTCCGAATCACGTTCCGGATTGAGGTAATGGTGAAAATGTCGTCCGGTGAGCTGGCGGTCTATCATTTCGACTGCGCCAATTTCCACCAGTTTGTGTCCCAATTCCGGCTCAAAGCCAGTGGTTTCCGTATCGAGAATCACGTAACGCATGTTTTATCCTTTGTTCTGTGCTTGTACGCTGGCCACGCCACGATTGGCCAACTCATCCGCGCGCTCGTTGTCCGCGTGTCCGGCATGACCTTTGACCCAGTGCCAGCTCAAATCGTGCGTGTGCAGCAACGAATCCAGTGTTTTCCACAAATCGTCGTTTTTGACCGCTTGCTTGCTCGCGGTTTTCCAGCCGCGCGCTTTCCAGCTCTCCAGCCACTCAGTCACGCCTTTTTGCACATATTGCGAGTCGGTGTAAATTTCGACTTGCGAACGTTTTTTCAGTGCGCGCAACCCTTCGATCACGGCCAGCAACTCCATGCGGTTGTTCGTGGTGTGCGCTTCGCCACCGAACAGCTCTTTTTCGTGTTCGCCATAGCGCAGCAGCGCACCCCAGCCGCCCACGCCCGGGTTGCCTTTGCAGGCGCCATCGGTATAAATTTCAACTGTTTTTTTGCTTTTCATCTGATGTCTATTCGCTGTTATTGCGGGTGCTTAAGGCTTGTGTTGGCGTCTCAATCCGTCCATCCACACGCACCGCCGGCTGCACCACCCATTTTTTACTGGCTTTTTTCTCGTCTATCAGGCCGACCAGCGTCGGCGAATACACGCGTTTGACCACCAGCAACGCGTACACCGCGCCGGCAAAGCCCCACCAGCGATCGCCGGCTTTCTCCAGCCACGCACTGCGTTCCAGCCATTTTTGCTGTGTCACATACGGGGTATAGCAGCCGTATTTGCCCTGCATCACGTCACAATTGAGCAATTCCAGCCAGTCTTTCAGTCGCGTCAAATGCAATGGCGCGTGCTGTAAATTGCGATATAAACCAAAACGTCGCGGACCGTTACAATCCAACCAACGCGCATAACGCGCCTGCAAACCCCATAAACTAAACGGATTGCAGCCCAAAATAATCATTCGCCCTTCCGCCCGCAGCACGCGGTACGCTTCGCGCAACACACCATGCGGATCAGGATGCTCATCGAGCGTGTGCGGCAAAATCACCACGTCCAAGCTGTCGCTGGAAAACGGCAACACTGAGAAATCCGCCACGTCCAAACGTCGCACGCCCGCCTCGTCCGGCTGACTCGGCTGAACGCACTCATGACCGCGTTCAATCGCGTAGCGCTCCGAGCAGCGATTGCCCCCAAGCGCGGCAATCCGCCCATAGTGCCCCAATTGAATGGCATAATAGCCAAAAGCATCGGCCAGCCATTCGTTGAGCAATTGATTTTCCCATGTTGTGATCGCGCGACCAGACACACCGCCCCAGTCCGCGCCGACGGCGTTGCCTGACGGGTTGCCTGACTGCGGTAATGGCTCGAAAGACTGTTGCTGTGTATTCATCATTAAATTTTAGTGGAACGCTTTATGACTCACCCATCCGATCAGGCAACCGAAGTCGGTCAATACGCTGATTTTGCATTGATTGCCCTGCCCGCGCGCAGCGACAACTACATCTGGCTGATACGCAATCAAACCCACGCATGGGTCGTTGATCCGTCGCAGGCGCAACCTGTCCGTGATTATATCGCGCAACACGGTTTGATACTGGCCGATCTATTGATTACGCACCACCATTACGATCACGTCGAAGGTATCGCCGAGCTTACCCCGTTGGTGCAAGGCCGCATCATCGGTGACTCGGAGCGCATCGACGGCCTGACCGAGCGCATCCATGCGCCGACTCAGTTCACCCTATCCTTCAGCGACATCACGGTGCAAACGCTGGCCACACCCGGCCATACCTATGACCATGTCAGCTATTACTGTCCACATTTGCTCCAAACCCCTGTGCTATTCTGCGGCGACACTTTATTTAGCGCAGGCTGCGGACGGGTTTTTGACGGAACAATGGCGCAAGCCTTTGAAAGCATTGCACAATTTTTGCAACTACCGGATGCAACGCTGATCGCCTGCGCACACGAGTATACCTTGAGCAATTTGGCTTTTGCTTTACGCATCCAGAGC
>CAYPYQ010000042.1:0-2580 GCA_964414735.1 uncultured Hydromonas sp. | reverse complement strand
GTACGCTCAGCTTATCCTTGAGCAGATGCAGGCGCAAAACTTCGCCTTCGAGCAGCAATTGCTCCTTACGGGCTTTCATTTGCGCCTTATTCATGGCGGCTCTCCTGTGAGTCTTGCAAGTGTTGAGCGACAGTGGTCGGCTGGTCAGTCAAGGTATGCCAATCCTCTTTCACCGCATTCATACTGCTTTCAAACCACGCTTGCTGTAAACTGCGCCGCACCAGCCAAAAGGCCACCCAGGTAAATAACAGGAAAAATATGGTGATGCCGCCCAGCAACCATACGCGCCATGCCTCGGGCGCGACTAAGATAATCAATATCAAAGCGAATAGCATCGTCATGAACGCGGCCAATACACCCAGTGCAGTCAAAATCACACTACCCCATAGCTGCTGTTTGGCAGCGCCCGCTTCCAGCAAAAATAGCTCTGCACGATTGAGCAATAAAGCGCCCAGCCGTGAAGTCACGGACTCCGACGTGGAGGCTGCCGCTTGGGTTGAGGTCGAGGTGTGATCGGATTCAGCCACGACATATTCTCCTGTATGCTGTCCGGCGATGGAGGGTTAAGCGCTTGTGTAGCAGCACGCTCACGAGGGTGTCAATGAGGCTTTTTTGACTTCCTTGTGATTTTTTAACTGGATCAGCGGCGTGACACCAGCATCCCGAGTAAAAAACCGACAGCAGCGGCTGCGCCGACGGATTGCCAAGGTTTATCATGCACGTATTCGTCCGTCATGTCCGCAGCATGGCGCGCTTTTTGGTGCGCATGCTCTTTCGCCGTGTGCATGGAGTCTTTCACCTTATGTACATTTTCAGAGAGTTTGGTGCGCAGGTGCTGGAGCTTATCATCGGCGTGTTCATTGTTCGTGAGCAGATTTTCTGCGTCTGCCAATAATTGCTGAATTTCGCCGACCAAGCGTTCTTTTTCTTGTACGAGATCGTGCTCTAATTTTTGAGTAGCAGACATGATGATTCCTTTCAATGAATGGTGTGATGACACACGTTGATAGAACCGAGTAACGCACTCAGATGCTTCTGTGAATATCAGTAGAAAAAGAGCTGTTGTTTCAAGAAGCTAAGTTCATTTTAGCACAACTGTCATGGGCAAAAATGGGCAAAAAAAGAGTTTGATGTCGGAAAGGGGATCCATGTGAGAAATACAGACCAATCACTCACACATCCAATAAATCCAACTGCACAACCTCATCCGGCTCGCGCAGACGCACGCCGACACCGAGTAGGCGAAACGCGCCCTCGTGCTTTTGACACAGATTGGCGAGCAGCTGCTCAAAATGCGTACACGACAAATCCATGCTGTTCATCTCCAGCGTATGAATTTTAAAATTCGCCATGCGCAGTTTCACAAAGGTTTTTTGCACCAGCGGCTGCGCGTGATGGCGTTCAATCCGTGCCAGTAAATCCGTATGCAGCTCGGCCAATGGTGTGAGCGCATCAGATAAGCCGCGCAGGTCATGTGCAAATGTGGTCTCTACACTGATGGATTTGCGCGGGTGATGCGTGTGTACAGCGCGCTGGTCAATGCCGCGGGCTGCTTGATACAGCGAGGTGCCGAGTTTGCCAAATTGACTGATGAGAAACGGTAAATCGTGCTCGCGCAGATCGGCGCAGGTGAATAATTTCAGGCGATGCATTTTCGCCGCCGTGCGTGGCCCGATACCGAATAATTTTTCTACGGGCAACTCACGCACAAACGCATCGACATCCTGCGGGCGAATGACGAATAATCCATCGGGTTTGCGCCAATCGCTGGCGATTTTGGCCAAAAATTTATTCGGCGCAACACCGGCAGAGATGGTCAGGCCGACTTCGGCTTTCACCCGTGCGCGGATGGCCTGCGCGATCAAGGTCGCGCTGCCACGATGCGTGGTACACGCGCTCACATCGACATAGGCCTCATCCAAAGACAGCGGCTCAATCAGCTCCGAGTACTCACGGTAAATGCGAAAAATCGCCTGCGATGCGGTGCGATAGCGTGGGAAATCGGGCTTGAGCAAGATGAGCTGCGGACACAATTCCAACGCGCGCCGCGTTGGCATCGCCGAGCGTACACCGAAGGCGCGGGCTTCGTAGATGCATGTAGCAATCACACCACGTTGTGCCGTCGTACCGCCAACGGCAATGGGTTTGCCACGCAAAGCCGGGTCGTCACGCATCTCGACGGCTGCGTAGAAGCAGTCGGCGTCAAAATGGATGATTTTGCGAATGGCGGCGGAAGCGGTGGGCATGATTAAAATAGAAAATGACTTTACCGTCATTTTAGACAAAATGGCGCGTTGATTCGCTGGAATCTGTGCTATGTTCACACACTTGGATTGAAATGTTGGGTTGAGTAGAAAGTATGAATTTAATTTTGGCTTTGGTTTCCGCCGCTGCGTACGGTGTGAGTGATTTTGTCGGCGGGATTGCCGCGCGCAAACATCCGGCGTTGCAGGTGGTGTTGTGGTCGTTTCCGATATCCGCAACGATTTTATTCGTGATGTCGTGGATGATCGGCGGTAGCTGGGACACGCGTGCATTGGCGTATGGTGCGGCATCCGGCTTGACTTCGGCATTGGCGGG
>CAYPYQ010000041.1:0-6668 GCA_964414735.1 uncultured Hydromonas sp. | reverse complement strand
GTCATACCGAGCGCGACCTGACCGTCCGCACGCGCTTTGGATACCGCCGCGCCCACGTCGATAATCCCGTCGGTGACGGAAAATTCGGTGTGCATGCGCAGGTGGACAAAGGCGGGAGCGTTCATAAAGGCAGACGAATACGTTAGAATAGTGGCTTCAAATACAGCCGCCATTATACCCAATGCCTGCCCGCGACATTGCACAAACGCTGCCCGAACGATTGACTGAATGGATTCGCCCCGACACATGGCTGGCGCAGGCGTGGTTGCACGCACAACAGCACGCCGGCGCACCGTACATCGGGCGATTCGCGCCCTCACCATCGGGTAAACTGCATCAAGGCTCGCTCATCGCCGCCCTCGCCTCCTACCTGCACGCGCATTGGCATGGTGGCACATGGCTGGTGCGCATGGAGGATGTCGATCAATCGCGCTGCACGCGCGCGACCGGCGCGCATCAGTTAGCGACCTTGCGTGCACTGGGTTTTCAATTCGCCGAGCCAGTGATGTGGCAGAGCGAACGCTTTGCCGCGTATCGGGCGGCATTTGCAATGCTACGAGCACAACAACGGGTTTATCCGTGCATCTGTACGCGCGGTCAGATCGCCGAACGGCAAGCGCAGTTGGGCGTGCCGCACTATCCGCAAACTTGCCGTCATGGGCTTGCATCCGATGCGCCGATACGCTCATGGCGCTTTGCGCTGCACGACGAAGTGATCGAATGGGCGGACGATTGGACAGACGAATGGGGGCCAATCAGCACGGAGCGGCTGGCGGACAGCGTGGGTGATTTTGTCATTCGGCGTGGTTCGGAAACGACTGACGACTGGGCATATCAGCTCGCCGTGGTGGTGGACGACGCAGCGCAAGGCGTGACGCATGTGGTGCGCGGCGCGGATTTATTCGACTCCACCGCGCGACAAATCGCGCTGCAACGCACCCTCGGTTACGCTACGCCACAGTACAGTCATGTGCCGCTGTTGACCAATGCGCGCGGTGAAAAACTCTCCAAAAGCGAGCAAGCCCCAGAGTTGGATGCACTGAATCCGCTGAGCGCATTGCAGCATGCTTGGCGGTTTCTGGGTGGTCAAGACTTCGACTGCAAGCATACCTCAGACTTCTGGCGGAGCGTTCTTTAAGCGCATGCACGATTAAAACAATTGCAGTAAAATAACGCCATGTAATCGTTTAAACATGAATTTTATTCAAGGAAAACATGAGTAACTCAGAACAAACCCAATTGAATTCGGCCGCAAACTGGGAGCTGTACCGCGCCCTGCGCGAGCAATGGACGCATGAAGAAAATCTGGTGAACCACCGCCTGATGTGGTTGCTGCTCTCGCAAGGTTTGCTGTTCACCGCCTACGGCACACTTTCAACGGCCAAGCTGCATTGGCTGGTATTTGGCTTTCCATTTTTTGGCATGATCGTTGCCGCGGTGATTGGTATAAGCGCCTATGCCGCATTTGACGCCATGGACGAAATTATCCAAGAATATCACGACCTCGGTCTGGACAAGTTGTTCAAGCTCACACCGGGACAACAAAGCGGTGAGCGCGGCCGTCTGGCAGCGCAGGCTCTGCCCTTTGTTTTTGGCGCCCTGTGGTTGCTGGCCATGGTGGGGGCATTTAATAATTAGAAGATGATTGAAGTCTGATAAATGATAAAACGGGCAAGTGATACTTGCCCGTTTTGACGAGTGACTGATTCAATTAGCGGGTGTAACGTGCGGAGATCTGAGCAATACGTTCACCGAATTGGGTCGCTGTAGCCAAATCGCCTGAAGGGATTTCGTCCACGCTCGCATCCGACGGGCTTTGCACCAGCAGACCGACCGAGCCGCCGAGATTGTTCAGGTCGCCACGGGTTGCTGCTTTGCTGTTGCTTGGCGGCAGGCCGAGGCTGATCCAGATGCCGCCGTGTTGTGATGCCAGCGTTTGCAAGGTTTGTAGGGTGACTTGCTTGTCGCCGTTCAGGCTTGCGCTGTTGGTAAAGCCGGCGAACAGTTTATCGCTCCATGCGCCAGTGAACCATGCTTTGGAGGTCGCATCGGCAAATTTTTTGAACTGCCAACTGACATTACCCATATACGTCGGGCTGCCAAACACGATGGTATCGGCTTGATTCAACGTGTCCCAATCTTGCTCGGCGATATCGCCTTCTTCGTTAATTTTGACCAATTGCGCTTGTGCGGCCGCAGCCAAAGTCTGAGCAACGCGCTCGGTATGGCCGTAGCCGGAATGATATACAACAACAATTTTTGCCATGATGGGCTCCTTGGGTGATTTTTGAGGGAATTTTAGGTACTATTTAATAAATAGTTACGGTATAATACTAATGGATTTTGAGTGAGACAAGTAGTGAGTGAATCATTACTTGATTACCAAAAATATAGTATTGAGTTTTACTGGGGAAACACCGATGACCTTGCACCAACAAACCACTCAACAAATCGCCGACTGCCCGGTTCGTGATGTACTCAGTCATTTGGGTGACCGCTGGACGGTGCTGGTTTTGCATGCTTTGCAGGGCGGAGAAATCCGTTTTGGCGTGCTGCGCGCGCAGATACCGGATATTTCCCCGCGTATGTTGTCGCAGACCTTGCGGCGTTTGGAGCAGGATGGTTTGATCGCACGCACGGCGTATGCGACGATACCGCCACGGGTGGATTACCGTTTGACCGAGCTGGGCATGTCGTTCATGCAGGTCATTCAGGTCATGCTCGATTGGGCCAAACAGAATCAGAGCGCGGTGCATGCGGCGCGTCAGGCCTACGTTCCGCCTGAGCGATACGAGGCGAAATAAAAACCGGCTGAATCATCAGCCGGTTTTTCAATACTTTCCCATATAAAAGCCGTTAGGGGTGGTTTTGCATAAAATCTATAAAAAATGAGGTAAAAATTCCTAAAGCAATCAAAGTGAAAACCAACTCTAAAACCCCCAGCACTCGCATTCGAATTAAAATGCTTTTAGCTTTAGGGTCGGCTTTTAGTAGTTGAAAGCCTTTTCCCCAGATGAATGTTGCTTTAATAGCTTGCGTATAACCAAATTTCGTCAAAGTCCAATCAGAAACCTCTAGTGCTAATGAACTTTTGATGTAAATCAGATGCTGCACTAAGCGTTCTCGGAGTATCTGTCGTAATGGCAAAATAAGGTAAATCAATGTGGCAAAAAAGACGAGACAAAGTACTTTGATTAAGAACATGGCATGATGTTATTAAGATACTAGTTGCTTCAACACTCCCGCATACACATCCGCCAGCGGCTGCAAATCCGCCACCGCGACACACTCATTGATCTGATGGATGGTCTTGCCCACGGGGCCGAATTCGATTACCTGTGGGCAAATCGTGGCGATGAAGCGTCCATCCGACGTGCCGCCGGTGGTGGATAATTCCGGTGTTTTGCCCGAGGCATTTTGCACCGCTTGCGTGATCGCCTCGGACAATTCGCCCGCCGCTGTGAGAAATGGATGCCCGCCGATGACCCAATCTAAGTCGTAGTCCAAACCGTGCGCGTCCAAAATCGCCTGTACGCGCTGTTGCAAACCTTCCGCGGTGCTGGCGGTGGAGAAGCGGAAATTAAAATCCACCACGCATTCGCCCGGAATGATATTGCTCGCGCCCGTGCCCGCGTGGATGTTCGAGACCTGCCATGAGGTCGGCGGGAAATATTCGTTACCTTCGTCCCACACCGTGGCGACTAATTCGTTCAGCACCGGTGCGAACAGATGAATCGGGTTTTTCGCACGCTGCGGATAGGCAATGTGGCCTTGTTTGCCCTTGATGGTCAAGCGACCGCTCATCGTGCCGCGACGACCGTTTTTCATCATGTCGCCGAATGAGTCCAATGAAGTTGGTTCGCCGACGATGCACCAGTCCAATGTTTGCCCACTGCTTTTCAACCACTCGACGACTTTCACCGTGCCGTCATTCGCTGGTCCTTCCTCGTCGCTGGTAATCAGCAGCGCGATGTTGTGCTGCGGGTTTGGATTCGCCTGCAAAAACTGCTCGATCGAGGTGACAAAGGCAGCGATGGAAGCTTTCATATCCGCCGCGCCGCGTCCGTACAGCAGACCGTCGCGCACGCTCGGCTCGAACGGATCGCTTGACCATTGCTCCAGCGGCCCCGTCGGCACGACATCGGTGTGGCCGGCAAACACAAGATTTTTCGCGTTCGGCGACGCGCCCTTGCGGATCGCCCATAAATTGGTCACGCGAAAATCATCGGGGCCGGACACGATATCGGTGAACTCAAAGCCCAGCGGCGTGAGGCGGGATTTGATCAAGTTTTGGCACAGCGCATCTTCGGGGGTAACGGAGCGTAGGCGAATCAGATCGCAGGTAAGGTCAAAAGTTGGGTTGGTCATGGTATGGGTTTCATCCAATAATTGTGTGGGGTACTGAGCTATAAAAAGAAAGCCGTCATCCCCGCAATGATTTTGAGCGGGGATCCAGAGTTTAAGTTCATGTAAACAGAATAACATCTGGATTCCCGCTTTGCAGAAACTGCACTTCGTTTGTTTTTGCGGGAATGACGCAGGAGCGAATTATTTCAGTGTTGCAAGTTGCACTTCGTCATGCCCCACCCACATATCGCTGTCGGTGACGACTACGGGACGCTTGATGACACTGGTTTTCGCCAGCATCAGCTCAATTGCGCCTTTATCCGTGGATGTGAGTGCCTGCTCATCGGCGGATAGGCCGCGCCACGTCGTGCCTTTTTTATTTATCAGCACGTCGCGCGGGATGGTTTTAAGCCATTGCTTCAAGGTTTTTTCATCAATCCCCGACTTTTTAAAATCGTGGAATTGGTAATCAATACCGTGTTCTTCCAGCCAGACGCGGGTTTTTTTCACGGAGTTGCAGTTGGGGATGCCGTAAATCGTAATCATTGATCAATTAATCTACATTGAAAAAGTCTGTATCAATCCGTTTCAGTTGAAATGTGTCTTCAATCGAAACCCCTAAATTATGCTCAATCATTAAGTTGGCCAAGCGTGCGCCGTCAATCAAAACAATTTTGTATGAGCGACTGTTTTTGGCGGCGGCTATTGCAGCGGGTGTGAAATAGCTGGTGGTGATAAAAACGCCTTTTTGCGCGCCTTTAGCATCCAATGCGCCTTTAAAGTCTCTGATCGGACTTTCGCCAACCGCACCTTCCCAGCGTTTGGCTTGTAAGTAAATGGCATCTAAACCCAAGCGATCTTCGTTAATGACGCCATCAATACCGCCGTCACCAGACTGCCCAACGGCACGACCCGCTTCTTGACGGCTACCGCCATAGCCCATTTTGATGAGAAGTTGCACCACCAATTGTTCAAAAAACTCGGGATCGCATTGTTTGATGGATTCGATGAGTTCGGCTGCCAATGACTCGTGCGCCGATTTAATTAGACGAGCTATCCGTTCTTTCGGCGCTTCCTCTATTTCTTCGTCCTCGACAGTGTCAATAGTAGATGGTGATGAAATAATTTGACTGTTTTTCCACGCTCGGTAACGTTGCCTCACCTCTTTAACAAACGCGGCTCCGTCATAGGGTTTGGCAATAGCGGCTCGACCTTCGTCCGTAATAGACCAGCCCCCTTTACTTTTGGTCACATAGCCACCTTTGACCAATCCAACGGAGGCAAATCCAAAAATTGAGCGCCAACGAGTATTACCATTCTCGTAAACGGTTTTTGCCCAATCATCCAGCGTGGTGTTTTTCTCAATTTCTGCTAACAACGCATTCCGATGCAATTGACCGCTGGGCGCTTGTGAAAGCGCCTTCAACGCTTGATAGTGCATCGCGGCAATTAATTGTTCAGAACGAGATACGGGTTTGCTCATTTGGATGCCTCAGTAGAAGTTAAGGAGCTTATTCCCCGCGCAACAATTCATTAATGCTGGTTTTGCTGCGGGTTTGTGCATCGACTTTTTTCACGATCACGGCGCAGTACAGGCTGTATGTGCCGTCGGCGGAGGGCAGTGAGCCGGATACGACCACTGAGCCTTCGGGGATGCGGCCGTAGCTGACTTCGCCGGTGGCGCGGTCGTAGATTTTGGTGGATTGGCCAATGTACACGCCCATGCTGATGACGCAGTTGTCTTCGACGATCACGCCTTCGACGATTTCGGAGCGCGCGCCGATGAAACAGTTGTCGCCAATGATGGTTGGGTTGGCTTGCATCGGTTCGAGTACGCCGCCGATGCCGACGCCGCCGGAGAGGTGGACGTTTTTACCGATTTGCGCGCAGGAGCCGACGGTCGCCCATGTATCCACCATCGTGCCTTCGTCGACATACGCGCCGATGTTGACATACGTTGGCATGAGTACGACGTTTTTGCCGATGTATGAGCCGCGACGCGCGACCGCTGGCGGTACGACGCGAAAGCCCCCCGCTGCGAAATCGGCTTCGGTGTAGTTCGCGAATTTGGAGGGTACTTTGTCGTAGAACTGGGTGAATCCGCCGGCAGGCATGACGGCGTTGTCTTCTAAGCGGAATGAGAGCAACACGGCTTTTTTCACCCATTGGTTGACGTGCCCTTGACCGTCTTTTTTCTCTGCGACGCGCAGCGTGCCGGCGTCGAGTTGGCTCAGGACTTGGGCAACGGCCTCGCGCACTTCGGCGGGTGCGGTTTTAGGTGAAAATTCGGTGCGTTGTTCCCAAGCGGCGTCGATGATTTG
>CAYPYQ010000040.1:0-5420 GCA_964414735.1 uncultured Hydromonas sp. | reverse complement strand
TCTAACACGCAAAAACCAAAAATACCGTATAATCGCGCTTTGCGAAAGGAACCCCACCATGCGACTCATGCAGAAAGCGCTCACTTTTGACGACGTACTTCTCGTACCTGCTTACTCAAACATTCTCCCACGCGACGCCTCGCTCAAATCAAAGCTCTCGCGTAACATCACACTGAATATACCTCTGGTCTCCGCCGCAATGGATACCGTGACCGAATCGCGTTTGGCGATTGCGCTCGCGCAAGAAGGCGGCATTGGCATCATTCACAAAAACCTCACCCCCGCCAAGCAAGCTCTGGAAGTAGCGAAGGTCAAGCGTTTCGAATCCGGCATTCTACGTGACCCGATCACCGTTACGCCCGACATGACCATCGGTCAGATTGTCGAACTGGCGCACGACGCAGGCGTATCGGGCTTCCCTGTCGTATCGAACAAAAAAGTCATCGGCATTATCACCAGCCGCGATTTGCGCTTTGAAGAAGACATGGCCGCCAAAGTCATTGACAAAATGACTCCGCGCGAACGCCTCATTACCGTTAAAGAAGAAGACGATTTGAGCGTGGCCAAAAGATTGCTCAACAAACACCGCTTGGAACGCGTGGTGGTGATTGACGATAACGACGAGTTGCGCGGCCTGATCACCGTCAAAGACATTCAAAAAGCCACCACCCACCCGAATGCGACCAAAGACGCACGCGGACAATTGCGCGTTGGCGCAGCCGTTGGTGTGGGACCAGAAAACGACGAGCGCGTCCGGCTGCTCGCTCAAGCCGGCGTGGATGTCATCATCGTTGACACCGCACACGGCCATTCGCAAGGCGTACTGGATCGCGTGAAATGGGTGAAAGAGCATTACCCGCACATTGACGTCATCGGTGGCAATATTGCGACAGCCGAAGCCGCATTGGCACTGGTGGAGCATGGTGCAGACGGCGTGAAGGTCGGCATCGGTCCCGGCTCCATTTGCACCACGCGTATTGTCGCGGGGGTCGGCGTACCGCAAATCTCCGCGATTGCCAACGTTGCCAAAGCCTTGGAAGGTACCGGCGTACCCCTGATCGGTGACGGCGGCATCCGCTACTCCGGCGACATCTCCAAAGCATTGGCCGCAGGCGCATATACTGTCATGCTCGGCTCCATGTTCGCCGGTACCGAAGAATCCCCGGGTGAAGTCGTACTGTACCAAGGCCGCTCGTACAAAGAATATCGCGGCATGGGCAGCCTCGGTGCCATGGCGCAAGGCTCGAAAGACCGCTATTTCCAAGACAACGAAGGCAACGTCGACAAACTGGTTCCTGAAGGCATCGAAGGCCGCGTATCCTACAAAGGCTCGGTATTGGCGATTGTGCACCAACTGATTGGCGGTATCCGCTCATCCATGGGTTACTGTGGCTGCGCCTCAGTCGAAGATTTGCGTACACGCGCTCAGTTTGTAGAAATTACTTCAGCGGGTATGCGCGAATCGCACGTACATGACGTACAGATCACCAAGGAAGCACCGAACTATTCGGTCGGTTGATCTAATCGGGTGGGCGCTGCCCACCTTTTTTATAGACATTCTTAATACTATAAATAATATGAGTAACCATCACGATAAAATCCTCATCATTGATTTCGGTTCCCAAGTCACCCAGCTCATCGCCCGCCGTGTGCGTGATGCCGGCGTGTTTGCCGAAATTTATCCGTACGACGTCTCCGACGAATTCATCCGAAACTATGGCGCGAAAGGCATCATCCTTTCCGGCGGACCGAGCTCCGTGACCGAAGGCGATACGCCACGCGCACCGCAAGCGGTGTTTGAACTCGGCGTGCCGGTGCTGGGCATCTGCTATGGCATGCAAACCATGGCCGAGCAACTCGGTGGCAAAGTGGAAACCGCTGAAGCCCTCGGTAAACCGCGCGAATTCGGTTTTGCGAAAATCCGTGCGCGCGGCCATACCAAATTATTTGACGGCATTCAAGACGAAACCAACGAACAAGGTCACGGCCTGCTGAACGTCTGGATGAGCCACGGCGACTCCGTATCGCGCTTGCCAGAAGGTTTTACTTTAATGGCCGAAACCGATGCTTGCCCGATCGCGGGTATGGCCGACGAAGCACGTCGTTTCTACGCCGTACAGTTCCATCCGGAAGTCACTCACACCGTTCAAGGCGAAGCAATGTTATCCCGCTTTGTCAAAGACATCTGCGGTGCGAAAGCCGACTGGGCGATGGGCGATTACATCGCCGAAGCCGTTGCGAATATCCGTGAGCAAGTCGGTGACGAAGAGGTCATTCTCGGCCTGTCCGGCGGTGTGGACTCATCGGTGGCCGCCGCACTGATTCACCGTGCGATTGGCGACCAGCTCACCTGCGTATTCGTCGATCACGGTTTATTGCGTCTGAACGAAGGCGATATGGTCATGGATATGTTTGCCAACCACTTGGGCGTGAAAGTGATTCGCGTCGATGCGGTGGACGACTTCATGGGCAAACTCGCGGGCGTGACTGACCCGGAAGCAAAACGCAAAATCATCGGTAAAGAATTCGTCGAAGTATTCAACGCCGAATCACACAAACTCACCAGCGCCAAATGGCTGGCGCAAGGCACGATTTATCCCGACGTGATCGAATCCGCCGGTGGCAAACATGGGGCGAAAAAAGGCGCGCACAACATCAAATCGCACCACAATGTCGGTGGCCTACCAGAGGATATGCATCTGAAATTGCTCGAACCGCTGCGCGAACTGTTCAAAGACGAAGTGCGCAAACTCGGCGTCGCACTCGGTCTGCCGCACGAAATGGTGTATCGTCACCCATTCCCGGGGCCGGGTTTGGGCGTACGTATTTTGGGTGAAGTGAAAAAAGACTACGCCGATCTGCTGCGCCGCGCCGATGCGATTTTCATCGAAGAGCTGCGCAATACCGTCGATGCCGAATCCGGCAAAACCTGGTACGACCTCACCAGCCAAGCCTTCGCGGTATTCCTGCCCGTCAAATCGGTGGGCGTGATGGGCGATGGCCGCACCTACGAATACGTGGTGGCGTTGCGTGCAGTTCAAACTTTGGACTTCATGACCGCGCACTGGGCGCACCTGCCATACGATTTGCTCGGCAAAGTCTCGAACCGCATTATCAACGAAGTACGTGGCATCAACCGTGTGGTGTACGATGTATCCGGCAAGCCGCCTGCGACCATTGAGTGGGAATAATGTTCTCTACTGGGACGACCCCATACATTCAAAAGCCCTCTGTACAGAGGGCTTTTTTACATGATGCCAAGTTGTGAAGCCACACAACGTATCTTGCTTAATTTTAAAAATTCATTTCGCGGCGCTCTTCTATAAACAATGCCTAATCAATATATACCCTTTCGGCAATATCCTTTAAATTGGAATAGCTTTCCACCAAGCGAGGCACATCATCTAAACTCATCGCGAACATCCATAAATAAGTCGTTATGGAGTAAATATGCCCGGCGCTGCCATAGCCATAGAGGGTTATCCAAGCAAAAGAGAACGCAAACAAAATGCTGATTGCAATACCAATACACAAATAGCCTAAAGCTTCCCGATTAGAAATCTTAATTCTCAGATAAGCCATCAAACCATAATGTTTACGGAGCATATTTTCGGGGGCTTGTCCGATCATATCGACATCCCGCTCCAAACGATCATTTAAGGCCAAATACAATCTGCTGCTGATACGGGTAAAGCCTGGTAACAATGTAGCAAATATAATCAAGATGACAATAGTCGCCACACCGATCCAAAACTCCGATATGAGCAGCATCAAACAAGCGCCAAAAATGGATACCAATGAAGTAATTGCCGTGGGCAGATGCATTTCAAAGAAATCAACGAACTCTCGGGACAATGCAACACGGGCAGAAATCGCTGAGCGATTTTGCCCTTGCAATCGTTGTTTCACAATAATGGGCACAGCTATTTCACTATAAATTCGAGCGAATGTGCGGGTGTCCACGCTGCGCCGAGCAGCGCCGATTAGCCACATGACCAATACCAAAATAGCATAAGTCAGCGCATGCCAGACATGGCCTTGCATGACCGCATTGATCGCAAAGCCACCAAACAGTGGGTAAATCAAAAATAATATATTTTCCAATGCCACAAAGATAAATGCCACCGACAGCTTGTGCCTATAATCTATCCCTATGGTTTTTAGCGCCTGCCACATCATTGATCCTCATCAATAGACATTTGATCGATTTCATGTCCACACACTTCGCAGAACATAGCCAATAAATTAAATAAATGCGCGGAGCGTTCTTCTCCAAAGAAATTAAAGGTTCGCTCGCTCAATATTTGAGATGCTCGTAATACCGGCATTGCCTTGGCTTTGCCCTGCTGTGTCAAACATAAAACCCGTTCCCGCCTATCGCTCGGACTTTCGCTAAATTCAATCCAGCCTTTTTCTCTAAATTCTTTACACACATTAAAAACAGTCTGTTTGGGTAGCATCCAATCCTCGCAGATTTGTTTCTGTGTTGTTTTAAAATCATCGGCTGATGCCAGCGTATATAAAACCGCGTAAGTGTTGTAGTTCAAACCCAATTTTTTGATCCAGCGATCAATCACATGATCCACTTCGCTGATCTGCTTACCCAGTTGATCAAAATTATAAACCCCGCTCATAATTAGTCCTAAAAATTACTAAAATCGTATAATAGTAAAATTTAAGACTAAATTCAAGCTATTTAAATACTAAAATGACAGATGGATTGATATTTTAGAAAAATAAGTTAAGATGTAACCGATTTTACTTAAGTCACTTTTATTCGTTTTTTACAAATACAGCACTTATTGATTGAATTGCTGATATCTTTTATAAGGAAATATATGAGTTTAATTGCTTGCGTCTTTATCGTCTTGGTTGCCTTAGAGCACCTATTCATCTGCTGGATGGAAATGTTTGCTTGGGAAACCGTCGGTAAAAAAGTATTCAAAGGCGCAATGCCGGATGCCATGTTCACGGCGACCAAAAATATGGCGGGCAATCAAGGTCTGTATAACGGCTTTTTGGTCGCCGGTTTGCTGTGGTCATTGCTGATTACCGATCCGGTTTGGCAAGTACGTGTGGCGGTATTTTTCTTGGGCTGTGTGATCGTAGCCGGTTTATATGGCGGATTCAGCGTTTCTAAAAAAATTATTGTGAAACAAGCCTTGCCGGCAATCATCGCACTGCTGTTGGTATTTTTCAGCTAAGCACTGGATATTCCTACATGAAAAAACCGCACGAGATCATCGTGCGGTTTTTTCATGACGACTCATCCGACAATCTGCGTCGGAGTATCGAATATGCCGGTAAATTTTGAAATGACACCGTCAGCGGATGCGAGGTGTGATTCAAATACCAAACGGTATCACCGCGTTCAATACGCTCCAAACGATCCACCGTAGTTTGATCAACCACGCCTGATT
>CAYPYQ010000039.1:0-6970 GCA_964414735.1 uncultured Hydromonas sp. | reverse complement strand
GATAACGGCTGCCTTCACCCGCCTGATTGACCAACGAGACAAATTGCGCGCCCGAAGCGGTACGCTCCACCCAAACCGTCACATCCAAACCCGATGCGGCATTTGCATTCGCCGGTTTAACCGTTGCCGCGCAATCAACCGACATACTCGCACCATTCGAGCCATTTGCAACGCTGCCATGGTCGCCATTTCCATTGCCCTGAACACCACCCGCTCCTGAAGAAGCAGCACCCGAGCCAACCGCAGCACTGCTCGGTGTGCCCGATGGATTGGCTGAGGAGCCGGGTTGCGACTCGTTGGATGGATTACCCGAACGATTTGCTACAGCATTAACCGGCGCAGAAGAATTGGATTCAGTAGGCACCACTGGTTTTTGTACGGGAGAGTCGGCTGACGCCGAATGATTCGGCTGCGGCACATCGTGTCCTGAGGCTGCGTTGGTCTGAGCACCGACACCGGAGTTCCCTGACGTTGCCACTTGCCCGCCCGCAGCGCCAGACGAACCAGCAGCATCAACCACTTGTGTTTGTACCGCAATACTATTCGGCGTAGAAGCCGTATTGGCGGAGCGCTGCATCAATAAACCACCCAGCACGACCCCATGCAGCGCTAAAACCACCATCAGCGCGATCAGCCAACGTTGGGGATTACGCATCACCCGCACCTCCATGATGATGTGTGACAGCATAGGTGCGGATGGCCTCGGCGTGCGCCGATACAAAAGCCAAAGCCAACGGATCATTCAACTCAAATCCCGCTGATTTGAGCTTGGCATTGCGGATGCGACGCGACTCACGCATAAAACTCCAGCGCATCGGCGACACCTGCACCTGCATCTGCGCACGCGAAATGCGCTGCGGTTGCGCACGCTGCAACGCCCGCGCCAGCGCACTCATCCACTCGCCCATCAAAATCGGCTCATCGTCGCACACATTGAACACCTCAAAAGGTAAACATGCCGCATCCTGCGTCGGTTGATTGAGAAAAAACGCGCATGCCCGCGCCAAATCATCGGCATGAATGTGATTGCTAAAGCTATCTTCATCCGGCAATAATACGGGCGAACCGCTCAATACCGATTCATACGGCAAACGCTCCAAAGCATAAATCCCCGGCGCACGCAACACCGTCACCTGCGCGCCGCTGCCATAGGCAAACTCACGCCATTGACGCTCCGCCGCCACGCGTTTTTTCGCTCGTACCGACTGCGGATTGAGCGGCGTCGCCTCATCCACCCACGCACCCGCACAATCACCATACACGCCCGTTGTACTCACATACACCACCCGCTGGAGCGCCACGCCGGATTGTTGCCAAAAAGACAGTAACCGACGCAAGCGCACATCTTCATCGTCGCCACTGGAATCATTGCCTGCATTCGGCGGCGCGGTATACAGCACCGCATCGAACGCTTGCGCCACGTATTTTTTTTGCGCATCCGTCCAAGTGACCGCATCCAAATCCAGCGCCATATGCCTGATTACCCCTTCGTTCTGATTCGACATAGGCGAACGCGACAGCGCCGTTACCTCAAAAAAGGACAACAGCTCAGGCAACGCCCTGCGCGCCACATCACCCAGCCCGACGATCAATAATTTTGGCACGACACACTTTCTGACGATAAAAACGTATCTTACCGCAAATATGCTAAAATGCAGACCTGACTTGAATACCGTCGTTGCGCCCTTATTTCAGAAATACCGATCAAGACGCAGCGAACAACGAACTGGGGGCGACCTGGCTTTCGACGTGGGTTGCAAAGCAGAAGCGGGCATGTCGAGGACTGTATACCTCGTAAATCCTACAGAAAACTTTAAACGCAAACAACAAGCGTTTCGCTTTAGCCGCTTAAGGCTAGCCGTTGACCCCGATTGTCTTTGGTTGGGATAATCAACGTCACTTACAAAGAACCGACGCGGTTTGGGTTACTTAAACCGCGTTTAAATCCAAGGTGACTCGTGTGGTGCGTGCGTGTTCAACGGGTGCAAACCACATTAAATTTAAACCGCTGAACTAAACATGTAGAACGCTCTGTAGAGGGCTTGCGGACGCGGGTTCGATTCCCGCCGCCTCCACCATCTAACCGAACGCCACTCATTTTGAGTGGCGTTTTGTTTTGCCCCTGCGGTTTATAACCCGCGCATCCATTCCGCACGCAGATTCGCACGCTCGGGATGTGTCACTGCGTTATGAATTTGCGCCAGTAGGGTTTCTTTGTCACGACCAAGCGTACCTTTGAGCACCAGATAGTTGGATGCATGATCACTGCGGAATACGGTTTCGTTGAGATTCAGTTGGGCGATCATCAGGCCGAGTTCTTGCATTAGTCCCGCCGTATCGGGCAGCTCATAATTCGGAAAATGCGCTTTGAAACGCGCCATACCCATTGGGAATGACACCACCAATGAGGAGAGAAACTCAGGCTGGGTGTCATTCATCAGTTGCGCGGAATGAACCGCGTGTTGCGTACTCAATTCCGTGCCGCCCAAACCGTTCAAAATCATGACGGAGCGAGTGATACCTGCTTCTCCCAGTTTATTCAGCGATTCGCGCGAGGAGGCGTAGCTTTCACCTTTGTTCACGCGGCGCAGCACTTCATCGTCACCCGATTCGCAACCGACATAGACCATGCGCAGCCCTGCGTCGCGCAGCTCTTTAAGTTCTTCAACCGATTTGTTACTCACATTGCGCGGCAGGCAGTAGGCGGACACGCGCTGCACATCCGGCAGGTGCGTTTGAATCGCGGTTAAAACCGCCATCAATCGGCGTGTAGACAGCGCCATCGCATCACCATCAGCCATAAATATGCGGCGTACAGGCACGCCGCGCTCGGCGACATGGCGCAAATCCGTTTCGATCTCGTCCTGCGTGCGTGGGCGAAATTTTTTCTGCAGTGCGGTGTACATGTCGCAGAAGGTACACTGGTTCCACGAGCAGCCGTTGGTCACTGGCAAAATCAATGAGCGCGCCTCGCTCGGCGGGCGAAACACCGGCTCGATATAGTGGATTGGGAAATCGTTTGAATACATATTGGGCTCAATAATAGATCAGCGAAAGGCGAATTATCGCGTTTTCAGCGCATCTATGCCACAAAAAGCAAAACGCCACTCAATGAGTGGCGTTTGCTACGAGAATGCGAGCGATTAAGCCAACAAGTTCGCAGGAATGTTACCACCGTTTGCAGCCAATTGTTGCAAAACGGTTTTGTGTAACCAAATGTTCATGCTCGCAGAATCGCCCATCAGGTCTGCTGGGCAGCCCAATTCGGTTGCCAATTCTTTACGATGAGCCAAGCTGCTGTCCATGCCCAATAATTTCATCAGGTCAACGATAGATGCTTGCCAGTTCAATTGTTCAGAACTGTTAGCCGCCAATTCGCTCAATTTGCCCACCACATCGACTTCGCTGATCGCGACAGACACGGGCGCTGCATCAGCTGCTGGCGCTGCGACATCCGTTGCTGCCACATCAGTTACTGCAGGTGTTTCTTCTTTTTTGCCAAAACCCAATTTGGACATAATAGTACCGAAAATGCTCATGTTGTTCTCCTTGAAAAAAGTGACATGGAAGCTCATTGTACCGCATTGATTTTGACTTTGCCCGAAATTGATGTGAATTTTTCATGAAACATTTCATCAACGGTATACACCCTATGCAACACTCAAGAAATACGCATAAAAAATGCGCAGACGATGCTGCGCATTTTTATTTTCAGTTGTCATCACTTAGGATTACGACTGCGTTTCCACCAATTGCAATGGCTCTTCGTCCACCACCACACGCGGTTTACGCTCGCGCGGCGGATGTTGTGGTTGCGGCACTACCGGCTCGGCGGTGTACTGCACCGCTGTGGCATCGGTTTGTACCAATTCCAGACCGGCTTGGCGCAGCAGCGAATCCAAATCCGCTGGCTCGGCAGCAACCACTTCAGCTTCGGCCTCAGACACGGCAACCGGTGCAGATGTAGACACCGATTCTTCCATTGCCGTATCAACCGACGCGACGATGGGCTCAACCACCGGTTCGAGCTCAACTGGCGCAGAAGTGTGCTCTGCCGTCGATGTATCGGCCACCGCACTGACCGCCTGCTCAACCAGCGCTGCAGCACTGATCGGCGCAGTTTCTGCAGGGACTTCGGCTATTACTGGTGCCGCAGCTTCTACAACTACTGGCGCAACTGTCTCTGCAGTTACAGGCATGTCTGCTTTCACTTCTCCCGTTGGCGCAGCCGAGTCCGTTGACACTGCCAATTCCATAGGCACATGGTTGACCGGCGCTGGCACTTGAATCACCAATGGCGTTGCGTCGTAGTCGGCATGGTGCGGCAGCGCCACGCCATCTTCACGCATCAGTTCGGAAATCGTTCCCGCTGCGGCTGAGACCGCTGGCATTTGCGCTGCCTCGGACTGCTCGCGGGACTCACGACGTTCTCTGCGGTCACGACGATCGCGACCGGTACGTGAACGGCGCTCACGCGGTTCACGATTGGCGTTTTCCGCTTGAAACTCACCCTCAGCACCAGCACTCACCACGGTTTGCGCTGTCGCTTCGACCTTGATCGCTACGGTTTCTACTGCAGCGGCCACAATCGCATCCGCCGTGGTTGCGTTGTCCGCTGTCGCATTATTGGCATTGGCCGTATTGGTAGTAGTATTGCGGTCGCGGCTGCGGTCTCGACGGCGACGGCTGTTGCGTGTTTCACCGGTATTTTGGTTTTCGCCTTCTTGCTCAACGGTTTTGTTGGAGGTCGCGTCCTCACCCGCTTTGGCTACGCGTTGTTCTGCGCCGTCTCCGCGTTCATTGCGGTTGCGATTATTGCGACGCTCATTACGATCATTGCGCTCGTTGTTGCGCTCATTACGCTCAGTTCGTTGGCTCCGTTCGTTTTTGTTCGCTTTGTCGTCCACTTTGTTCGTGACTTTGGCGCTTTTGTCCGCTGATTCGCCTTTGTCCTCCGTACGAGCCGTACGGTCGTTGCGACGACGATCACCTTGGCGGCGATTGTCGTTGTTGCGATTGCCGGTGTTGCTGCGGGTATTGCGACGGCGTTGCTGACTGCTTGGTTCTTCCTCTGGCTCAGGCGCAATAACCGGTGCAAAGCCGAAGAAGCGTTTGATGCGCGCCCACAGGCTGAGTTTCGGCGGTGGCGCGACCACGGCTTTGACTCGGGTTTCTTCCACCGGTGCCGGCGCTGGTGCGCTCGGGGTGATGCCTTTGACCACGGCTTCCTGACGCTCATGCGTTTGCTGCTGCTCGCGTTTGGCGTAGGTTTCGTCCTCTTCCGGTTTTTCTACCTGTGCGTAGCTCGCTTGTACCAACTCGAGGCGCTCGTCGTCATGACGCATGCGGTCGAGTTTGTAATGCGGCGTTTCGAGGTATTTATTCGGAATCAGGATGATGTTGGTCTTCGTGCGGTGTTCCAACAAGTGGATTTCCGAACGTTTTTCGTTCAACAGGAAAGTCGCCACGTCAATCGGTACTTGGACGTTGATCGCGGCGGTGTGGTCTTTCATCGCTTCTTCTTGCACAATGCGCAATACGTGCAATGCAGAGGACTCGATGTCGCGAATCACACCAGTGCCGTTACAACGCGGGCAGGTGATGTGCGATCCTTCGGACAACGACGGACGCAGACGCTGACGCGACAATTCCATCAGGCCGAAACGTGAAATTTTGCCCATTTGCACACGCGCACGATCGTAGCGCAGCGCTTCTTTCAGGCGGCTTTCCACTTCTTTTTGATTCTTCGATGACTCCATGTCAATGAAGTCGATCACGACCAGACCACCCAAGTCACGCAGACGCAATTGGCGCGCGACCTCTTCGGCGGCTTCCAGATTGGTTTTGAATGCGGTGTCTTCGATGTCTGAGCCGCGCGTCGCACGCGCGCTGTTGACGTCCACGGAAACCAGCGCTTCGGTATGGTCAATCACGATTGCACCGCCGGATGGCAACGGTACGGTACGTGCGTAGGCAGTCTCGATTTGATGCTCGATTTGGAAACGCGAATACAACGGAATGTCGTCGGTGTAGCGTTTGACACGGTGCGCATTATGCGGCATGACCACACTCATGAACGACTGCGCCTGCTCGAAAATATCTTGCGTATCAATCAGAATTTCGCCGATGTCCGGCTGGAAATAGTCGCGAATCGCTCGAATCACCAGTGAGGATTCGAGATAAATCAGGAACGGCGCAGGATTGTTGCGTGCACCTTGTGCATTGGTGTCTGGCTGCGCTGCGCCATCAATCGCCTGCCACAATTGCAGCAGGTAGTTCATATCCCATTGCAGTTCTTCAGCCGAGCGACCAATACCGGCGGTACGCGCGATGATGCTCATGCCTTGCGGTACGTCCAGTTGGCTCATGGCTTCGCGCAGCTCTTGGCGGTCTTCGCCTTCGATGCGGCGTGATACGCCGCCGCCACGTGGGTTGTTTGGCATCAAAACCAGATAACGACCGGCCAATGAAATAAAGGTGGTCAAAGCCGCGCCTTTATTTCCACGCTCTTCTTTTTCCACCTGAACGATCAGTTCCTGACCTTCAGAAATCACGTCCTGAATGCGTGCACTGCGGGCATCAACGCCTTGTTTGAACAAACTGCGTTCGATTTCTTTGAACGGCAAAAAGCCATGACGCTCCTCACCATAATTGACAAAGCAGGCTTCCAGCGATGGCTCAACGCGGGTCACGACGCCTTTGTAAATATTGCCTTTGCGTTGTTCGCGTCCGGCAGACTCAATATCAATGTCGATGAGCTTTTGCCCATCCACAATCGCCACGCGCAGCTCCTCCGCGTGCGTGGCATTAAATAACATACGTTTCATTATTTGATAACTCCGTACGGTATGTGCAAAATGCAGCTACCGTCATTCGCCCACCCGACGGGGCGCTCGTCATGTCTTGGACGCAAATCAACGCGAATCGGCGCGTCGCCAACGGAGTCAGAAAGACATCATTCAATCGCTTA